>CAMURW010000110.1 GCA_947097635.1 uncultured Bacteroidales bacterium | reverse complement strand
GCCAGCAGGTGCTGTCGTCCAGCACGCCGCCGTTCTCTTCCTGGTTGTAGACGGTGCGGATGACACCGGCCTGCAGCTGGTAGCGTGAGTCGCGGCTGTAGTAGTTGGTGGAGAAGTCGAAGTTCTCGTCTTTCACGGCATCCCGGGTGTATACCCCCTCGCGTTTCACGAAGTCGGCATTGAGGGCAAAGTTCCACCGCGGCATGACGTTCTGCGTGTGGCTGACGCTGACGTGGAAGTCCTTGTGGATGCTGCTGCTGTAGCTAAGCGAGGTGTAGGGTCGCTGTGTTTGATAGAGCCACAGGTCCTGCGGCGTGTGGCTGAAGGCAGGAAAGGGGTCCGGCAGATAGCGGAGCGCCTGCGCGTCGTCGGGACGGTAATAGAGGGAGTAGTGCACCTGACCGTAGCCGCGTCCTAGGTAATAGTCGTCCAGCACGTCCAGCACGTTGGGATAGGAGACTCGAGTGGGCTCCATGTCGGGATGCAGCATCTGTTCTATCTTCACCGTCCAGGGGTGGTAATGGAAGAGGTGCACCAAGTTTGCCAGTTCCTCGTTGTTTTCCTCCTTTCGGTTATACACTATGCTTCCCAGTTCCAGTGCTGCGCTGCTGTCTGTGGCGGCGGTGTCGGCATCGTGGCTTACGGTGCTGGAGGACGGCGAGCCCGCGCGGCGTATGCTCTCCACTTGGGGACGCTGTGCCGCCGCTGTGCCTACGAGGACCAGGTGCAATATGAGAAGAATGTGTACTTTCAAGAGAAGAGGGGAATGGGGGAAACGACGTTAACGGTTGAGGAAACGTTCGCAGTCCATACCAGCGATGGCACCGCGTCCGGCTGCTATGATGGCTTGGCGGTAGTGGGGGTCGCAGACATCGCCGCAGGCGAATACGCCTTCCACGCTGGTGTAGCTGTGGGGTGCCTCCACTTTGATGTAGCCTTGCTCGTCCAGCGCAAGCTGCCCTTCCAGGAACTCGGTGACGGGGTGGTTGCCCACAGCTACGAAGAAGCCGGCGAGGTCTATGTGACGTTTTTCGCCAGTCTTCACGTTCTTTAGCGTGGCACCGGTGACACCGTCGAGGTCCGTGCCTTCTATCTCTTCGGTGATGGTGTTCCAGACCATCTCGATCTTGGGGTTGCCGAGTACCTTGTGCTGCATGGGCTTGCTGGCACGCAGCACGTCGCGCCGCACGATTTGGTAGACCTTGTGGCACATTGTGGCCAGATAGCTGGCATCCTCGCAGGCGGTGTCGCCGCCTCCCACCACGGCCACGTCCATACCTTTGTAGAAGAAGCCGTCGCAGGTGGCACAGCCGCTGACACCGTTGCCGCGCAGCCGCGTTTCGCTCTCCAGTCCCAGCCAGTGCGCCTCGGCACCGGTGGCGATGATGACGGCATCGGCATCCAGCTCGTTGCCTTTGTCGTCTACGGCATGGAAAGGACGTTTGGAGAGGTCGAGTTGTCGGATGCTGCCGGGACGCATGACAACGCCGCAGTGCAGCGCTTGCTGGCGGATGTCGTTCATGAGGTCGGGGCCGCTGACACCATTGGGGTAGCCAGGGAAGTTGTCGATTTGCGTGGTGACGGTGAGCTGGCCGCCTTGTGTGATACCTTCGTATAGCAGCGGCTGGAGGTCGGCGCGGCCGGTGTAGATGCCGGCGGTGTAGCCGGCGGGGCCAGAACCGATAATCAGACAGCGTGTGTGTTCCATGATATTATTATTTTTTTTTTGGGGGGGGTAATTGTTTTTTTATAAATGAGGGTGTGTTAGAAGAGGAATACCACCGCCGCCGAGAGGTTGTTGTTGAAGATGCCGGTGTTGCTGCGGACGAGGCGATAGGTGCCCGTGCCGCTTTCTTTGGCGATGGTGCGTAGGGAGTTGTAGTAGCGTAGGCTCACGCCCCAGTGTCGCGATAGCATCATGCGTGCCTCGGTGCAGAAGGGCAGCAGGTCCAGTTTGCGGAAATTGGCGACCTGCAAGGGGTTGTTCACGCCGTCGTCGTCCACGTGGGCGTGGTAGAGGAAAGCGGGGGCCAGGCCGGCACCCAGGCGTAGGTGCTTGTAGCGCCCGATGTCGATGGTGTAGGTGAGTAGTAGTGGCAGGTGAACGTAGTGCAGCGATATGGTGCGTCCCTGCAGCGAACTGTTGTTCACTTCCGCCCCTTTGAGTATGACACCCAGTTCCACAACCATGCGCCACCCGTTTTCGTTGCCCAGGGGGAAAGAGGTGGCGATGCCAGCCTGGTAGCCGATGTGGTTGTAGTGGCCTGAATTGTCGCCATCTATCTGTCCCATGGCAACGCCGCCGCCGAGGGCGATGTCGAAGACTTGTGCCTGCAGCAGGGTGGGGGGGAGCAGCAGCAGAAAGATGAGGCGTTTCATGGGAATGAGTGAGTTATTGGTTTATTAGCGTAGTGGCAAGGCAGCGGATTATTTGCCGTGTCGCAGCTTCTCGGCGAGGCGTGTGGTGGAAAAGCCCTCCACCAGGGGAATGGTGCGAACCTGTCCGCCGTGTTTGTGTACGATGTCGGCTCCCACGATGCTGTGCGGCCGATAGTCGCCGCCTTTCACCAGCACGTCGGGCATCACGGCCTTGATGAGTTCGTAGGGAGTGTCCTCGTCGAAGATGGTGACGTAGTCCACACATTGCAACGAGGCCAGCAGCAATGCCCGGCTATCCTGGTCCACCAGGGGGCGATCGGGCCCTTTCAGCCGTCGCACGCTGGCATCGCTATTCAGCCCCACCACCAGCAGGCATCCTAGGTCGCGTGCCTGGCTGAGGTAGGTGACGTGTCCGCGGTGCAGCAGGTCGAAGCAGCCGTTGGTGAAGACGACCCAGTCGCCGAAATGTCTATGGTGCAGCGTCTTTAGTAGCGCGTCGCGTCGCAATATCTTGCCGTGGATAATATCAAGTTGGCTCATGAGTGGGATTCGTTGAGGGGTGGCATTTGTTGCTCTTCCGACTTCTTGCGGAAGGAGAAATAGATGAGAAAAATTATTCCTACGACGATGACCATGGCTTGCTGCGAGCCCCACAGTAGCCATCCTAGGGCGGTGCTGGTGCTGGTGCTGATGTTATAGATGGTGAGTGCCTCGGCCACGAGGACGGGGTATACGCCTATGCCGCCCTGACTGAAGGTCATGCCTATGCTGCCGAAGAGGTAGAGCATGAAAGTGGCCTCCAGGCCCAGATGGCAGGTCTCGGGGAAAGCGTGGAAGATGAAGAACCCTCCGGCGATGTAGAGGGAGTAGATGCATGCGCTGTAGAAGAGGAACAGCAGAAAGCGCCGAGATCCCAGGTGCAGTATGCTTTTGATACCGCCGACGAAGCCCTGCAGCAACTCGTCGATCTTCCTAAAGAAGGAGAAGCGCAGTAGCCTCTTGTAGGCTAGGAAATAGAACAGCACAGCCCCCACCGCCAACACCACTGCCGCTACTGCCGCCACCGTGAGGAAATGGGGTTCGAACTTGCCACTGGCCATCAGCTCGTCGTACAGCCAGTCCTTGAGCTTGTCGTAGACAGCCACCAGCCCCAGCAGCACGATGATAAGGAAGAAGAGCATGTCCAGCAGGCGTTCCGTGATGACGGTGCCCAGGGCCTTCTCCACGGGTATCTTCTCGCTGGTGCGCAGCACGGCGCATCGCATCACCTCGCCCAGGCGCGGGAACGCCAAGTTGGCCATATATGCCACCACCACGGCGCCGAAGATGTTGCCCAGTCCCGGCCGGTAGCCGATGGGCCGGAGGAGCAGTCGCCAGCGCAGGGCACGCACGAAGTGGCTGAGTAGACATACCGCCGTACACACCGCCACCCACGCATAGTCGGCACCGATGAAGGCGTTCCAGATGTCGCGTTTCTGTTCTGGCTCCAGCTTCAGCAGAAACCAATAGATAAAGAAGACACCTATGCCAATAAAGATGACGAACTTCAATATGTCGGAGGTCTTCCTTGTTGTTCTCATGTGTGGTAAGTGTGTGACGACTTGGTGCTGTCGCTGGCTGTGGCGAGGGGTGCGCTTTACAGTTTGTTGTTTTTTGGGAAAATGACCACGGGGTGGTGCTGCTTGGCTTCCTCGAAGTCCATACTGCAGTAGCTGGCGATAATCAGCAGGTCGCCGACACGGGCTTTGTGGGCAGCGGCACCGTTGATTCCGATGACTCCGCTGCCCTTGGTGCCGCGGATTGCGTAGGTGCTGAAGCGTTCGCCATTGGTGATGTTGTAAATGTCTACACGCTCGTTCTCTATCATGTTGGCGGCATCCATCAGAGCGCCGTCGATGGTGATGCTGCCGATGTAGTCCAGATCGGCTTCGGTAACGTTGACTCGGTGAATCTTTGACTTTAAAACTTCGATAAACATTGCGAATGTTTGAACTAAGTTGGGAAAAACGGCGTTACGGCGGATGTTGCTTCTATAGCAGCACCCACAGCAATAGCAGTGTGGCCACGATGCCATACAGCACTATCTTGCCGCCGTCGATGGGTTTGAGGTAGTCCTCGTTTGAGATGTCGAAGCGGCGCTGTATCTTGTGTTTGAGGATACGCTGCGTCGTCTCATGTCCCTCGGTGTCGGGGACGCTGCTGACCTGTTTCGTGCCTTCGTTGCTGCCGAAGCGCGGCTGGTAGTGGAACGTGGGCATTTCGCGTTTGCGGAACAGGTCGCTGAACTTCAGTTTGGAACGTGTGGCGCGTTCTTCGCGGTCCAGTTCCCACACACGGCGTTCGAAGTAGGCCAGGTCCTTGCCGTCGTTGCTGTTGGCAGCCTCGGTGGTGTGCTGCTCCTGATCGTCGGTAGGCCGCTGTGCTTTCTCCTGCGCGTCGGCATACTTCTTCTTCAGGCTTTCCCACTTCTCCTTCTCGGGGTCGTAGAAACGCGGCTGATAGTGAAACTGTCGCGGCTTGGGGGTGTGGAACATTGGCATGGTGGTGTGGATGAAGGGGGAGGGGCTGCTGCTGCGCCCTATATTAGTGTAAAGGTGTTACTCACTGACCACGGCATCCATGGGGATATCGAAGTCCTGGGTGGGAATGTGGTCGAATATCTGGAAGCGGAACGCCACTCCCACTTTCCAGGCTTGTGGCGTGCTTTTCAGCAGGCGGTCGTAGAACCCCCGGCCTCGTCCCATGCGGTTGCCCTGATGGTCGAATGCCACACCTGGTACCACGATTACCTGCACCTCGTTCAGCTGTGTGAACACGGGTCCCGTGGGTTCTCCGATGCCAAACTGTGGGCCCGCCTGCATGCATTGCGGGCCGGTGTACTGGCGCAGCAGCAGGTCGTCGCCGTCCACGCAGGGCAGCAGTAGTTTTTTGTGCTGATACCAGTGCTGCACGAAGTCATGTGTGGCCACTTCGTCGTCCATGCTCCAGTAGAGCAGGATGATGTGGGTGTCGGAAAATTGCGGCATCAGTGCCACTTTGGCCATGATGGCACGGCTGCGCTCTATTTTTTCGTCCAGGGGAATGGCTTTTTTGGCGGCTATTACCTTTTTGCGGAGCTCTTTCTTCGCTGCAAGTATGTCCATCTCTCCTTAGAAGGGCAGGTCGTCGTTGCCGTTGCTAGGCATCATGGGGGGCTGTTGGGCAAAGTTGGCTTCCTGCGCGGGCTGCTGCAGGGGATGTTCCGCAGGCTGACCCATGACGGGCTGCTGCACGGAGATACCTGGCGTTACGCGTATGCAGCGGAGGTCGGTGTACCATCTTTCGTTGTATTCACGGCTCTCCGGGGCGAATGTTACCGTCACCACGGAGTTCATTTGTATGCCGTTTATCATGG
>CAMURW010000109.1 GCA_947097635.1 uncultured Bacteroidales bacterium | reverse complement strand
TATAAGGAGAACAACATACTATATCCTTTGTGCACACAGCACTTCACCGAGGCGGAATGGGAGGAGATACGTACCGAAATAGAAGGATACCGCCCCTGCCTCATAGCAGCCTATCCCGAATGGCAGGGACACAAACTGCACCATCCGTTGCATCATCCGTTGCCTCTCACGGAAGAGGTGTGCCTGGGAACAGGACGTTTCACGGGAGCACAACTGGAAGCGATGCTGGACACGATGCCATACGAGATAACCTTCATCGATGCCGACAATGTTAACCGCTATTTCAATAGTGCGAAGGATGAGAAACTGTTTAAGAGACCGCTGATGGCTCTGGGACGCGAGGTATTCGACTGTCATCCGCCGATGGTGCAGCCTATGGTGAAGAAACTACTTACTGCTTTCCGCGAGGGCACTCAGGATAAATTCCAAATATGGGCGGAGAAAGGCGGACAAGACGTGTACATCAGCTATTTTGCTGTCCGCGATGCACAGGGCACATATCTCGGAACTTTGGAGTGTGTGCAAGTGATGGACTTTGCCAAGGAACATTATATAAAGAGCTGATAACGACCACCGCTTCCTTATCGCCGCACCAGGTTGTATCCGTATGCAGGAGGCTGGTGGAAGGCTTTTGCCCCTTGTCCATAGGAACGAAGTAACGAAGTCGTCCCCATACTTGCCTCCTGCTGCTATAGGACATGGGCGTGAAGAGTGTCTCGGCATGTCATATCTGCCAAACGCCCGTTGGCATGGCGGCATCCTGTTTGGGTGCTTCCCCCGACGGACGTTCAGAAAACAAACAGGGTGGACGTGTGAAAACATTAAAAATAGCCACAAGAAATGATTCTCGTTCGACAAGTTGTTCTGTGTCTCCTGCTGATATGCACGGCCGTTGCAACAGCGCAAAATGCACTGCCGACGGTTGCATCTCGTGCGTCTCGGGAAGAGAACCTTAGCATCCGCATGCAGCGGGTGCCGGGGGTATTGCACGGCAGGATAGACGGTCTCTCTATCATAGAAGGAAAGTTGTGCCTGCGTGTGGACGGCGTGTTCTACTCTTCTCACATAGAGCATTATACGGTGCGTTCGCTGGACGTGGACCCCATGCTGAACTACATCGACGAAAAGGCTACCTACATTACGTGTCATCCTGCTTCAGGACAGTTGCTCTTCACGCGCCGCAACCGTTCGGGACGCACGGCGCTGTACAGCTGCGTGACGAATGGGAAGCGAACCAGGGCGCAGGAGGTGAAACTGGACGGCTTCAACTTCGACATACAGCACCCCACTTTCACCGCCGACGGCAATACGATGGTGTTTGCCTCCGACTGCCCCATGGGCAGCGAGGGTGGCCTGGACCTGTGGTATTCCATCTGGAAGGGCGAAGGCTGGAGCATTCCCAGACCCTTGGGAACCACGGTAAACAGCAGTGCCACCGACCAGGCTCCCTTCATCTGCGGCGATTATCTGTATTTCTGCTCCAACCGCGGGCAGCAGGACAGCATGAACTTCGACTTCTACGCCTGTCGTCTGGTATCTAGCGACTCGGTACATGGCGACACCGTTTTCTCAAACCCCATAGGCAAAGGCAAAGTGCAACGTGTCATAGCCCCTCTCTGCAGCAACCATGCAGAATGTGAACTGGTGCTGGATGAGAAGCACAACTGTGGATTCTGGCTGGTGCATCCGTTGGACGGCACAGAGGACAGGCTCTATTCTTTCGAGGGCACCCTTACATCCGTACGCCTGTCGGGAGTGGTGAATTATGGCTATAGCGAGGCCAACCTACCAGAGAACTTCACATTCCCCACGGCACGGTCGGGTCCGCTGGCGCAGTGTGACATTGCAGTGTATGACGCGCGCCAGCCTCACGGCACACCGCTGTTCACGGCGCATAGCGACGACCAAGGACGTTATAATATCTATCTGCAGCCGGGATACAGCTACAGAATCGTGTTTCACAAAGATGGTTTCAGGAAAGTGGAGGTGGACTACGCTGCATGGCATTCTGGCAAGGACGAGTTCTGCGTGACTGGCAAGTTGAACGACACCGATGCCATACGGCTGGATGGCTATTACCCCAATGTGGATTACAGTTTCTCCAACGAGTGGTACGGGACGCGGCTCTTCGAACCAGCCGAGGTAGGCACTGCTCTGGGAGAGGTGGGCAGGGAACAACTAAGGGAGATTGCGCAGTTCCTTATTGACAACCCCGACACCTATGTGTATGTTACCACCATCTTTACGAAAGGCAGTCCAGACTTCAACAAACTGGTGACGATGGCGCGGCAGGACGCCATAGAGCAGTTCTTTTTTCGCCAAGGTGTGCCTGCCAAGGTTCTGAACAACGCCAAATACGAAAGTGTGATACAAGGCGAGCCGGAAGATGCTCTCGGCAACGCCACCCATTTTTCCTTCAGCACCCAACCTTTCATAGGTGGCTACGACGAGGCCTCGTGGCACGACAACAAGAACTCTCTCCACCATTTTCTGGAAGGCACCGACGAAGGACTCACCCAACGTGTGCAGATGTGGACACCCGATGTGATGAAGAAGAACAACGAGGCTAAAACAGACACCGCAGCAGCAAATACCCAGAACACTGCATCCGAAAACAAAGCCCCCTCCTCGCAAGCAGATACTTCCGCAATTGATCCTTCTTTCCCTCAGGGTGAAACTTCCGAGGAAGAAGAGCCTAGCCAACCCAGCGAATCTTTTCGCAAAATGCTGGAATCAGAAGTCTACATTCAAGAATGACTTCGCTTCCATTGTCGTAGGTTGCTATCTCAATTTAGTTCTAAAAAGTTTTCTAACCATAGCGTTGCTGCTCCTCTTCGAAAGAATGCGGAACACAACTGCCCTGTGGAAGCGGTGAAGACAGGGGGGAGTGCTTTTATTGGTGAACAATGCGTTGGCGGGAAGGAACGTCGTTGTGGTTTGAAATATAGTGTTGCTTTTATTTTATAGCTGTCCAGTCGATGGGCGTGAGGCCTTGTTGCTGCAGCATGGAGTTCGTTTGGCTGAAGTGCTTGCAGCCGAAGAAGCCGCGATATGCCGAGAGAGGAGAAGGGTGCGGTGCGGTGAGGATGTAGTGTTTGCTGCGGTCAATTAACTGTACTTTGGCGATGGCATAACTGCCCCACAGGAGGAACACAATGCCTTGCCTGCCCTGGCTGAGAGCACTGATGGCAGCATCGGTGAAGGTCTCCCAGCCTTTGTGCTGGTGGCTTCCGGCCTGATGGGCGCGAACGGTAAGGGTTGCGTTGAGCAGCAGCACGCCCTGGTCTGCCCAGCCACTAAGGTCGCCATGAGTGAGAGGAATATTGGTGCCCAGGTCGCTGTTTATCTCTTTGATGATGTTGACCAAAGAGGGGGGTATCGCAACACCCTGTTGCACCGAAAAACAGAGTCCGTGTGCCTGCCCCGGCTCGTGGTAGGGGTCCTGTCCCAGGATGACGACTTTCACTTTGTCGAAAGGGGTATGGTCGAAGGCGGCAAAGATATTGTTGCCGCGCGGGTAGCATACATATTGTCTCCTCTCGTTGATAAGAAACTGCCTGAGCTGTGCGAAATAAGGTGCTTGAAACTGTGGCAGCAACTCATTCAGCCACGACGGTTCCATTCGTATTGTGCTAGTGTTCATGCTTTCTCGTTGATAGGAATTACGCATCTGGCGAAAGAAATGGGTTGTGGAGATGTTCTTCGCCGATGGTGGAGATGTCGCCATGTCCTGGCAGTACTGCATAGTTGTCTGGCAAGGTGAGAATGCGTTCACGCAGTTTGGTAATCAGCAGATTGTAGTCGCCACCTGGCAAATCCGTGCGTCCTATGCTGCCACGAAACAGGGCATCGCCGGTGAGGATAATCTCCTCGCTATGCACCACAAAACACATGCTTCCGGGGCAGTGTCCCGGCACGTAGCGTGCCTCTATAGCGATGCCTTCCGCCGAAGGGGTGCTTTTATCTGCCTCTATGCTCTTGCTCTGCTCCATGACTCCAAGCGTCAGTATCTCGCCATCTTGCAGAAAACGAGTGGCTAGATCGTCCATTGCCGTCACTGTCTCAAACCCCATCGCCTGAGCGTACATGGGAGCCTCCTTCAGCAGGTGGTAGCCTTCCTGGTGCATGCATGCAGGCAGATGGTAACGTGCTGCCGTTGCCTGCAGACCTGCGATATGATCCACATGGGCGTGTGTAAGTAACAGCAACACGGGCGTGTATTGCTGCTGCTCTATATAGTGGAACAGTTGCTGCTGCTCGAAGGGCATGCTCATCCCTGGATCCACAATGGCACACTGCCGTGTGCCATTGTCTGCCAGCACGTAGCAGTTCTCCATAAAATGGCTGAAGGTAAATTGCTTTATCTCCATGAATGGCTTAAAAACTTAATGAACTATGGAACTTAATGAACATTCGACCTTTCACTTCATCCAGGCTTCCACGTCCTCTTTCTTGAGGGCTGGGATGTCGAGTTTTAGTTTCTTGCGGAGGCTACCGAGGTCGTTGAAGAGCTTGTTGGCGTTGGCTTCCTTCAGTTGCGTGATGGTGTTGATGCCTGTCTTTCGGATGGCCCCAATCCAGGACTCCGGCACTCCTTCTTTCATGAAGTCCTCGTCTGTGGCGACAGTGGGCTTCTTCTCGGGACGCATCTGTGGGAACAGGAGGACATCCTGTATGCTTTCGTTTCCAGTCATCATCATCGTAAGGCGGTCTATGCCAATGCCTAGGCCGCTGGTGGGAGGCATGCCGAACTCCAGTGCGCGCACGAAGTCCATGTCGATGAACATAGCCTCGTCGTCGCCTTTCTGGCTCAGTTTCAGCTGGTCTTCGAAACGGGAGAGCTGGTCGATGGGGTCGTTCAGCTCGCTGTAGGCGTTGGCCATCTCCTTGCCGTTAGCGAAGAGCTCGAAACGTTCGGTGAGCTCGGGGTTGTCGCGATGACGTTTGCATAGTGGCGACATCTCCACGGGGTAGTCTATCACGAAGGTAGGCTGTATGAGGTTGCCCTCGCATTTGTCGCCAAAGATGGCATCCACCAGTTTGCCTTTGCCCATGGTGTCGTCTATCTCCACGCCAAGGTCGTTGCATACCTTGCGCAGCTGTGTTTCGTCCATGCCGCTGAGGTCTACTCCTGTGGCTTCCTTGATGAGGGTGAGCATGGGAGCACGACGGAAAGGAGCCTTGAAGTCCACCTCGTGCTCGCCTATTTTCACTTTCGTGGTACCGTGTAGCGCGAGGGCAATCTTCTCTATCATGTTCTCCACGAATGTCATCATCCACTTGTAGTCCTTGTATGCGATGTATATCTCCAGGCAGGTGAACTCGGGGTTGTGGGTGCGGTCCATGCCCTCGTTACGGAAATCGCGGCTGAATTCATACACACCCTCGTAGCCGCCAACGATGAGGCGCTTCAGATACAGTTCATCGGCGATGCGGAGGTACAGGTCGATGTCCAGTGCGTTGTGGTGCGTGATGAAAGGACGTGCTGCTGCTCCACCGGGTATGCTTTGCAGGATAGGTGTTTCCACTTCCAGGTAGCCCTGCTGGTTGAAGTAGTCGCGCATGGTGTTGATGATTTTGGCACGCTGTATGAAGGTCTCGCGCACCTGTGGGTTCACGATGAGATCTACATAACGCATGCGATAGCGTTGCTCTGGGTCGGTGAAGGCATCGAAGGTCTTGCCATCCTTCTCTTTTACTATGGGGAGGGGACGCAGACTCTTGCTGAGCACCGTGAGCGTCTTCACGTGGATGCTTATTTCACCCATCTGCGTGG
>CAMURW010000108.1 GCA_947097635.1 uncultured Bacteroidales bacterium | reverse complement strand
GAATATAATAAATTCTGCGAACACCTATACTATTTCTGCCTCTGGCTCTTCAATAGCCATGCTGATATACAGAGAACTAAGCATGGTGAAGACGAATGCCTGCAAATAAGCTACCAAGCATTCCAGCAGGTCGATGAATACGCTGAATACCACCGAGAAAGGTGCTACGACACCGCCCACGGCTGCGCTGAAACTCTCGCTAAAGATGAAGATGATGGTGATAAAGCCCAGCACCACGATATGACCTGCTGTCATGTTGGCGAAGAGACGTATCATCAGCACGATAGGCTTGGTAAAGATGCCTACGAGTTCCACGAGGGGCATCAGGGGGAACATCTTCAGCCAGGCAGGCACGCCAGGGGTGTTGAAAATATCTTTCCAATAGTGTTTGTTACCGCTGATGTTAGTGATGAGGAATGTTATTAGAGCCAAGACACCTGTCACAGCAATGTTGCCAGTGATATTGGCACCGGCAGGGAAAAAGGGAATGAGTCCCAGCACATTACAAAAAATGATAAAGAAGAATAGCGTCAACAGATAAGGCAAGTATTTGTCTGTCTTGTTGCCCAGTAGCGGTGCCACAATGTCGTTGCGTACATGCAATACCAGCAGTTCCACGATGCCCTGCAGGCCTTTGGGACCTGTCACGCCGCGTTTCTTGTATTGCTTTGCTGCTGCTTGCACTATCCATATCAGCAATGCCACGGCAATGAGGATAGCTGCCGCCGTTTTTGTTATTGAAATATCAATTGGTTTCTTGGCATAGCTCACAGGGTCTGCCGCCACTTGTGCGGGATCTACACCCACGGTCTTTTCGGCATCTATCAAAGGCATTCCAGATGCGGGGTCTACGCAGATAATCTCTTCTTTGGCAAGGCCTCCTCCCACCAGCCTGTAGCCTTTGTAGTCGGCGTGGCCGTGTTCGAAGCACTTGCTCATGAAGATATCCAGATGTCCGTCGTTGATAAGAATGACAGGCAGGCTGATAGCCACGGCGTGTTCCTTGCCGTCCTTGGAAGTGTAGTCGAAGAGATGCCAGGAATGCGCATCCGAGACATGGCCGATAATAACAGCCCCAGGGTTCATACCTTCGTCGTCGTTGCGTGTCTTTGGGGTCTCCATCGCCGCAATTTCTTCAGGTGGCATGTCTTCAGCTACTTCGTCGTCCCGTACAGTCGCTGTGTCGGGAAAATCGTCATGAGTCACAAATCCTGTGTAGTTTGTAGCAACGCTATTGTTGGCAACGGCTACTGGTGCGGTCAAGGCATTATTTACTGTGATGTCCTCGGCACGAATGGTAGAGCGAAGCATGCAAAAGACGCACAATAGTACTAGAAGTTTTACTCTCATGATTATCAACGTTTTTAATACGTCCAATACTCGATTATGCTATATTATCAAGTTGCAAAGATACGAACATTTTTTTAATTCCCGCAAAAAATGTAGTCCTGAAAGAAAAAACGAATGTAAATAAGATAATAATCGCGGGAGGAGGTACGGGAAGCAGCAGCCGAGGGGGGCCAACTTACGCCTGTTTCAGGCACGATGCTGGCACGTTGTATGGAGCGCATTATCATCCCTGAGAAGTCGCTTTACCCTCACTTTTGGTTTTCTTGTTTTGGTCGAAGATATCTATCTGCACCGAATCGAAGATATTGAGCTGATTATCCGCCTCTTTATGTGCTTTTGTCACTTCCAGCTGCTGCAACTGCTGCCTCAGCAGACTTTTTGCAGCCTGGCTGATGGGGATTTTGTGCTGACGAGCATAAGTGCATAGTTTTGTTGCATCGCGGCTGGCAAGATGGAATGTTACCCTTTTCATTTTTTTGCTCTTTTTTGCCACCCTTTTAGTGCCACGCCTTTTCTGCAAATTGTTTGGTACAGCCATAAGATATCGTATTATTTTTTTGCAAAAATACATACATTATACTCATCCACATAACCCCAATACATTTTTTAATAACAGCGTCGTGTTAATAATCGCCTGGCATTTTCACGAAAAAAGGAGACCCTTGCTCGAGGTCTCCTTTGTCAAAAAAATATGTTTATAAAACTTTGTTGTTGCCTGCAGCCTATTGTTGTATGGGCTGCGGTGCGGATTGTGTGTAAAGCATCGACTCGTAGGGTGAGAAGAGTGCCTTGCATTTCTGCACCAAAGCATCGTCGTGGAACAGTTCTTCAGCATTGTGTGCCAGTGTGTAGAGTATTTTGACATCCTCGGTCATCTTGCCACGGGTTCCCATCACATACTCGCGCTTGCTACTGCGGGCATATTGCGAGATATATTCCAAATCCTGTTGATAGTAGGTGAAGATGTCGTTCCACATTTCGCGCGCCTTCTCTTCGCCGTACACCGCCTGGAACAGCGGCACCATAAACATACAGTATTTGTCGCGTGGGAAGTTCTTCTTGGGGAAGAATTCCTCGGACATATCGCAGAATTTACGTGCGGATACCGTATCGCCCCTGCGCAGACACTCGTCGGCCAGCTGTACGAAAGACTGGCGCTGCACGGTACCCATGTTCAGGCTGATGGGATCCACGTAGATGTCCTTGTTCAGGTTGCCCCATTCCAATGGAGTGCGACTGCCGTCGGCGTTGAAACTACCTTTGAGGTAGTAGTCGAAAGTACGTTCCGTATAATGCTGTAGCCCTCCTGTTGCTTCAGTCATCATATTGATGGGATAAGGTACAAGTTTGTACACCATGCCCTCGACGACGCTGTAGTTGCGTATCACGGGGAACACATCGTCAATGTAACTGGGACTCATTACCGTAATGTCGCGTTCGAAGTGATTAGTTCCCAGGATATCCAGCATCATCAGTTCGGAACGCATGAGCGAACCGCGATTGATCTGAAATTTTATCTCGGTAGGCATCACCGAAGCCTGCTCTGCCGTCACCACTTCCAGTTGCTGCAGTTTCTGAGGATCCACGGTAATCTTGAAGCGCGTGGTGGGAATGATGCGGAAACGTTGTCCCTGATTGTATGTGGTAAAGCGGTCGGGATTCTCGCGCATACTCTTCAGGAGGTCTTCTACCTCGATGAACTCGGCGCTGTTATCCATCAAGAATACCTGATCTTCCCCTAAGTCATAGAAACTGTATGGCAACGTAAAGGCTATGGGGTCGCAGTCATAGAATTTGTCGTAGAGCTGCTCTACATACCAGTGCATGCCGGAGAGCGTGTAGTTGAGAATACGCACGTCCGTCCTCACGCCTTCCACCTCTTGTGCATACCATAAGGGGAAAGTGTCGTTGTCGCCGAAAGTAATCAGCACTGCGTTTTTGTTGACGCTGTTCAAGTAGTTGCGAGCAAAATCGCGTGCCGAGGTACGCTCGCTGCGGTCATGGTCGTCCCAGTTCTGCGATGCCATACGAAGAGGCACGGTGACGAACGCACATGCAAACACGATGGGCAAAGCTAAATTGTAGGCCTTCTCCTTTTTTACCCACTTGGCTATCCAGTCGCACAGCGCCATCACTCCCATACCCACCCAAATGGCATAGAAGTAGAAGGACCCCACGAAGGCATAGTCGCGTTCACGAGGCTGACGCGGAGGCATATTCAGGTAGATGTCGATAGCCAGGCCCGTCATGAAGAACATGATGAAGACCACCAGTGCATCCTTCCAGTTACGGCGAAAATGATAGATAGTACCGAAGATTCCGAAGAGGAACGGAATCATGAAGTAGGTGTTGCGTCCTCCGTTGTCCTTCATATTGTCCGTCAGTTTGTCCTGGGGACCCAGACGTAATGCGTCAATAAACTTGACACCGCTAATCCAGTTGCCGTCCAGGTAGTCGATAGTGCCGTCTTCGTTAAAGTGGTGTCCCTGAATGTCGTTCTGGCGTCCGCTGAAGTTCCACATGAAATAGCGCCAATACATCCAGCCAAACTGATAACGGTTCATGTAACGCAGGTTCTGATGCATCGTGGGCTTCTCGCCTGTGGGAGGATCGCCGGCCCAGTATTTGTAGTACAGTGGATGACCGCGGCCTTGGTCGTCGCTATACATACGGGGGAAGAAACCCATGTGCTCTGGACGATAAATGTATTCCTGAGCGTAAGCCTTGGGGTCGTAATAGTCCTTGCCGTCTTTGGTTTCTCGCACATATTTGGCATAGCCTTTCTTAACGTCAACAGGACGTCCGGCAGTGTAGTATTGTCCGCTAAACAACGGTGTAGAGCCATATTGTTCACGCCCCAGATAGGCACGCATAGCCACTGCATCACGGGGACAGTTCTCATTGAGAGGAGTGTCGGTATTGGCACGGATGATCAGGGAGAAAAAGGTGGAATATCCCACCAGCAACATTACGAATCCCAGGATACTGGCATTGATGACGGGCTTGTTCTTCTTGTGAGTGTACCACAGCCCCCAAGCAATGGAGGCAATAAGCAACACGAAGAACACCATGGTCCCTACATTAAAGCTCATGTGTAGTTTGTTGACGAAGAACACATCGAAAGCGGAACTTATATTCACTATGCCGGGGATGATCACCCACAGCACCAGTGCCAGCAACACCACGGCGATGACGCCCGTAATGATGAACCCCTTAGTCGTCGTCTTAGGCCATTTCTTGAAATAAACGACGTAAGCGATGGCAGGAATGGTAAGCAAATTTAGCAGGTGCACGCCGATTGCCAGTCCTATGAGGAAACAAATGAACACCAACCAACGCAGACTATGTGGGTCGTCGCTCTGTTCATCCCATTTCAGGATAGCCCAGAACACTACCGCCGTAAAGAAAGACGACATAGCATACACCTCGCCTTCCACGGCACTGAACCAATAGGTATCGCTGAAAGTATAGCACAGACTGCCGATAATGCCGGCAGCGAAAATGCCCCACACGTGCCAGTCCTTGATGCTGGGCTCGGGAGTTTTCAGCAGCTTCTTGCCTATCATCGTGATGCTCCAGAACAGGAACATGATGCCCAGACCCGAGCATACAGCACTCATGATGTTGATAGCATGAGCGGCATGCATGGGGGCTGCAAACAAGCCAAAGATACGGCCGAACAACTGAAACGTGGGTGCCCCTGGAGGATGTCCCACTTCGAGTTTCATAGCTGTGGCTATGTATTCGCCGCAGTCCCACCAACTGGCAGTGGCCTCGGCAGTGAGGATATACACAGTGCAGGCCACTATGCCTATCGCCCATCCGAGGATGTTGTTAACAAGTTTATACTGTTTCATATAGAGGAATAATATAGTTTCAATGTTAAAGTTAAAAAGAGTGCTTATTCGTAGCTCACTTCATCACGGTTGATTGGGCATGTCATACAACGTGCTCCACCACCACCTCTTGGCAGCTCGCTGGCAGCAAAGGTCACCACCGCCTTATCGTGTTTCCAGGGGTCATCCTTTCCAGAGCACACCTCTTCGGCTTCCAGGATGTCGAATCCCGCTTTGTCGAGGGCATCAATGGTATACCGGTTTCGACGATAACCCAGTATGTGATTGTTGCCGAAGCTGAAGAAGTTGGCGCCGCTGTGCCACTGTTCACGGTCTGCCCACCAGGAATCGCCGCCACCACACAGCACAGGTTCCATGTCCACGCCTTGTGACCTCAGGGCTTTCAGTATGTTGGGATATTCCTGGTGCGTTACCTTGCCGCCTTCTATGACATGGAGGGTGGTGTGTTTGCCTTCAAAGAGGCCTGTCTTGCTCAGCAGAGGCTCGTAGGCCATACAGGCATGGCTGCCCAGGAAAGTAAACACCATGTCCAGGTGGATGAAGCTGTCCGGTGCTGTGGGAAGTTCCTGTGCCACGATAG
>CAMURW010000107.1 GCA_947097635.1 uncultured Bacteroidales bacterium | reverse complement strand
CTTCCTCGTGGGCAATCAGCCATTATATGGAATGGCTGGTAAGGCTTCTGAAAGACCCTATCCATATGTGGCGCCGCAACTTTATATCCACTCCAAAATTCATCCTCTACAACCTACGTCACAACGCGGAGATGTAACGTCCAAACTATTTTTTCATTGAAACACAGGCCACTCCGAAAACCACCGTCGCAACAACTATCTAAAAAGGTGGGGCCTTTAAATTCACCGATTTATTAATCAAAACATAATTGTTGATAATAGTATCTTTTCAGCATTTTTGAAACCCTAACGGCCTCTTCCCGTTTGTCCTTTGGTTGCGCAGCCCGCCATGCACCCTTGCTACGTGCTGCAGCCTGATCAATAAATCATTCATAAGCGCAAAATAATGAATTTATAGAACCCTCCTAAACTGAAACAGAAATGCCCACAACAGCCAGTATGATAAAAAGTATCACCAAACCACTGCTTTTCTTCTTCCTCAGTACTTTATTACTCACTTCCTGCGGCACCTATGAAGAATACGTACTCTTGAACGACGTTGCCACTCCTCATGAATATGCAGCGCCGAACCGCCACGACTTGCACATCAAGCGCGGCGACGATCTTCTGATTCTCGTAGCGCACCACATTCCCAAGCTAATCGAAAATTTCAACCGCAAGGTGAGCGTGGAAGGTGACATGGACAACGGCGGCGGCACCATCATAAACAGTTACCGTGTAAACAGCCACGGTTACATCACTTTCCCTGTCTTCGACACCATATATGTGCTAGGAATGACCTGCCGCGAGTTGGAAGAATACATAGAAAACCGCATAGACGAAGAAGGCTTTGCCAGCCATCCTACCGTGCACGTCAAAATCAAGAACTTCAAGGTGTCTGTCGTCGGTGAGACAGGCAATGGTGTTTATGAGTTCGACCAAGAAAATGTTACCTTGCTGGATCTTCTTGCCAAAGCCAACCTCACAGGCAATGCCAACATCCGCAGAGACAAGATACTGATGATGCGCGACTGCGACACCACCATCAAGATGGACTACCTGAGCTTGCTAAGCACCGACATCATCTACTCACCCTACTACTATCTGCAGCAGAATGACATTATATACGTGTATCCAAGCCAGACTGCCATTCGCCAAAGCAACAAGTTGTTCGAATTCTGGTGGAGTCGCTTGAGCATCCTTACCACTGCCGTCAGCGTGGCAACGTTGTTCCTCACTATGATATACACTAAGAATGCGTCGTCCAAATAAGCCCATCAACACCAATACAACCCGTCACCCACCTTTTCCAAAAAGCGAGGTTATCCACAACAGTATAACCACACAAACACACAATAACAACATGATTGATCAAGGGAAAGCAGAAGCTTCTTCCAACAAAGTTCAAAGTGTGAAGAAAAACACAAACCGTTTCGTCATCCATAACGTCATAGAGCTGTTTCTATCGGCGTGGTACTGGCTTGTAGTGTCCGTCATTATCTGCCTTATCGTTGCCTGGGTATTTCTGAAGATGAGTCCAGACATCTTCCAGGTGTCCGCCACCATGCAGATAAACTCGCCCCAGACGCCATTGAACCAGGATGTGATGAAGGCTTTTCGCACCCCAAGCAACGCAGAACGCGAAATTTACTTCTTCCGCTCCCGTCAAGTAATCGCTGACGTAGTGAGAGGCTTGAACCTCAACGTGAAATACATTGAGCCTGGCCTCTTCCTGGACCGCGACCTTTACGAAAAGTCACCCATCGAAGCACATTTCGTAGGCAATGACTATCCCGCCTGCCAGTTCAACATTACCTGCCGCACTGCCGATTTCGACCTCACCAGCATAGAGACCGACAAAAACGCCCGATCACACACCTGGCGCGGCCATTACGGCGACACGATAGTGACCGACAAAGGTGTGCTGGTAGTGACCAAACGACCCAGTGCCGCCAATGTTACCGATGCTACCCTGCAGATACATTACGTTACGCCAGACCAAGCCACCAATGCCTACATGGCTACCATGAGCGCCAACGTTGTGGATATCGATGCCGGCAACGTCCTGCTATCGCTGCGCGACAACAACCTGCAACGCGGCATAGACGTCGTAAATCTATGGATAGAGACTTACAACAAGCACACCATAGCCTACAAAAACAAGGTTACAGAGAACACCGCCAAATTTATACAAGACCGCTTGGAAATCATCAGCGTAGAGCTGAGCGACGTGGAAGGTGCCATGGAGAACTATATGAAAAATAATGGCATCACCGACCTCAACGAAGAGACCTCTACAAACATGACCAGCAAAAAACAGTACAGCGGCCAGATTCTCGATGAGCAGGTACAAATCAACGTTGCCCGCGACCTGCTCTACAAAGTACAGGCAGCAGGACGCGGGGAGATTATCCCCAACCTGAGTATAGGTGAAAGCGGTGTCTCTGGCCTTATTGATGCCTACAATCAGAAAGTGAACGAACGACGCATATATGTGGAAAACTCAAGTCCCAAAAACCCCATGGTCATGGAACTGGACGGACAGTTGACTTCGTTGCGCAACACCATAGAGCAGACCATCAAAAATTATATTGAAAGCAAACAGGTGCGCGTGAGGGAATATCGCAACCAGGAAATCCGCACCAGTTCCGCCATCACCATGATGCCTACCCAGCGCAGGGAGATGCAGAGTTTCACACGTCAGCAAAGCATCAAGGAAGAACTGTACCTCTATCTGCTGAACAAACGTGAAGAGAATGCCTTAAAACAAAACATCACCGATGCCGACACGCGCGTCATCGACTATGCCGCCGGAGGCAAGGTGGCACCCAACCCCGGACGCACATACACCATCGCACTGCTCATAGGCTTACTGATTCCCATTGGCATACTACTGCTTATCAAGGTACTAGATGTTCGCATCCACAGTACCAAAGACGTGGAAGCCTACTGCACCATTCCCGTCATCGGCATCATTCCTCAGACGGAAGAAGGTGCTCCCCGCATCATCTCCATCAGCGGCAAGGACCGCTTCAACGAGACCTTCCGCATCCTGCGTAACAACATTCAATACGTGGGCAACAGCGAGACCACCCCCACTCGCGGCAAAGTGTGTATGTTCACTTCTGCCATGAGCGGCGACGGCAAGAGCTTAGTGGCATACAACACCGCCCTGTCTTTCGCCTACGCAAGCGAGAAAGTGCTGCTAATCAACGGCGATATTCGTAAACGCGAGAATTGGCATGGCATGAAAGAACGTTACACATCAGGACTTACCACCTATCTGGCAGCACGCGACGAAGGCGACCTCGGCGAACTGATAGAACACGACAGACTGCATCCCGAACTCGACGTCATCCATAACGGCCCTATACCTCCCAACCCCGCCGAACTACTGATGAGCAAACGTTTTGACAAGCTGGTAGAGAAAGTACGCGACATGTACGATATCGTCATCATAGACAGTGTGCCTGTCGACATCGTGGCCGATGCCGCACTGATGAACCGCGTCGCCGATGCCACATTCTTCGTTATCCGCGAAAAGAGCAGCGACCGACGTCTACTGATGGAACTGGAGGAATTCCACAGAACCAACAAACTGCGTGACATGAACATCATCCTCAACGGCTACAAAATTCGTCGTCATGGCTATGGATACGGCGGTTATGGATATGGATATGGATACGGATATGGATATGGATATGGATATGGATACGGATATGGTTACGGATATGGCGAAGACACCAACCACGCCGAGAGCCAAATGGACAGCGAAGCCTTCAAGGTGAAAGAATACAACAATATTCTTTCCGGTACCGAAACGGCTAGCGACAATGCGGCTCCAAACATCAACAAAAACGATACCTAAAAGATAAATTCAAAAAGAATAGCGGTATCGCCACAACCTCTTAATAGAGCTACATGGCTTTCAGGCTGCATAATTGCATAATATATTATGCTACTCCTTAGTATCCTGCAAGTTAATTAAACACATTAAACAATTTATAGTACATACAACCTGTTATTTATGGACTGCATTTTCAACACACGGCATAACTACATTTTATTCCTAAGCCGCCTACTACTACTTTTAATTACTGTATCCGCCAGCACCCAAACACTGCTGGCGCAAGACACTGTACGCCGCAATGGAAAAGACATTATCCGTACTGCGCGACAGGACACCATCCGCAAAGGCTATGTAGACACCACACGATATATCAGACGCGACGACCTGAACGTAGACGACGAGGTGATCTTCTCGACTGATACCAACCTGGTTCACAACATCGGCTGGGTAAGAGCATACTTTCTGGATGCCTGGTTTCTGCAGCTGCAAGGCGGCACACTGCTGTATTGCGGCACAGAAGACAAACTGGGACCTCTGGGCGACCGCCTTTCATACAGCGGCGAAGCGACATTAGGCCGCTGGGTATTCCCCATGGTGGGCTATCGCATAGGCATGGGCTACGGCCACGCGAGAGGTTTCCTCAGCAAGAACACCTATCGCACCGCCGGACGTGAAGGCACTGCATACGGCTGGGGGAAGTGCGAGGGCGACCTGGGCGGCTACTACTACAATTTCGACAAAGACACCTCGCTGCTCGTTCAAAAGTGGAAATACTTCTATGTGAAAGGCGACGCACTGGTCAACCTCACTTATGGCAGGGAATACGACCCCACACGTCCTTGGATGACATGGATATACGCCGGTGTCAGTGCCTATTTCGGACGTAGCGAAGGCTACGAAGGCACCTATGGTGTAGTGAAAAAAGAATCTGACCCCAACCGCGGAGCAGAATTGCACTTCGGACTGATAGAGAAATACCAAGTGACACCGGACTTGCACTTATACCTGGATTTTCGCGCCAGTGCCATGCAACGTACATTCGACCGTGAATGGGTGCGCAGCACAGAGAAGCCAATGGGTATTGCCGACTTAGTGTTCCACGCACAGTTCGGCGTGGACTGGAACTTCAATTTCCGCTCCAAAGAAAAACGTCTGGCTTGGTACAAGGAAAACATCAACGAAAAATACGACGGCTCCGAGTCGCCGCGCCACATCATAGCACGCCAGTCTATCAACATCGTCACGAAAGTAAAAACCTACAAGGACATCATAGATACCCTATATGCCTACGACACAGTCAAATATAAAAAAGACGACTTTGACAGAATGATACAGGCTGCCGTGCAGCAAGCCCTACATGACAGTATAGCCGCCATGCAGGCACGCAACGCCGAAGCACTGAAACATGCCACCATTACCGACATCCTAGATGAACAGCTGCTGCCCTACGAGATGGTTTTCTTCGACCTGGATCAATGGGACATCCGCAGCACCGAGAACGAGAAAATAGCCAAGATGGCTA
This sequence comes from uncultured Bacteroidales bacterium, assembly GCA_947097635.1. Lineage (GTDB taxonomy): Bacteria > Bacteroidota > Bacteroidia > Bacteroidales > P3 > Colimorpha. Next base: position 459 of record CAMURW010000107.1, on the reverse strand, counting down.
CGTTCATCAAGTCCAACCCCAACCAGAAGTTTCTGATAATAGGCAGTGCAGACAGCAGGACTGGTACGCCCAAACGCAACACCGTCCTTAGCGAAAACCGTGCCAAGGTCATCTACAACAAACTGGTGATAGACTATGGCATCGACAAGAGTCAGCTAAAAATGCAGGCGCTCGGAGGCATTGCGGACTACGAGCCATACGAGCTGAACCGTGCCACCACTATTATTATGGATCATCCACGCGTGATGGAAGAATTTCGCAAGCTGAAACGAGGAGGGCGCGCGGGCGGCGGCATTATGCGCAGAACCAGAAGGATGGATGCTCCGGAGAGTGGGCCTTTCTAACGGCCTTTCCCTGCTTGGGTCTTCTTTCTGCCATACTTCGAGTTCCTCTCCACCTGTCACCACCAGGCTGTAGCGCCACGGTCGCTTAGGGTGGTGGTATGATGATTGAAAGGTG
>CAMURW010000106.1 GCA_947097635.1 uncultured Bacteroidales bacterium | reverse complement strand
CCACAAAACCACGACAACACTCCGTGCTGTGAACATAGATTAACAAGTTATGGCAGACAAAAGAGATTATTACGAGGTATTAGGTGTAGAAAAGAGCGTCAACGCCGACGAGCTTAAGAAAGCTTATCGCAAGCTGGCATTGAAATACCACCCCGACCGCAACCCTGGTGACAAAGAAGCCGAAGAAAAATTCAAGGAGGCAGCAGAGGCCTACAGTGTACTGAGCGACCCTGACAAACGCGCCCGTTACGATAAGTTTGGCCACGCGGGAGTGGGCGGAAACGCAGATTTCGGCGGCGGGCAAAGCATGAATATGGATGACATATTCTCACAATTCGGCGACATTTTCGGCGACTTGTTCGGTGGCGGACGTGGCTTCGGCGGTTTTAGTGGCTTCGGCGGCTTCGGTGGACAGCAGGGTGGCACACGGCGTAGAGTGATGCACGGCACCAACCTTCGCATCAAGGTGAAACTGACGCTGGAGGAGATTTCCAAAGGCGTGGAGAAGAAGATAAAGGTTAAGAAATACGTACCCTGCTCCGTTTGCGGCGGCAGTGGTGCCCAAGGTAATGCCTACGAGACCTGCCAGCACTGCCACGGCACTGGCGTGGTGACAGAGGTGCGACGCACCATCCTGGGGCAGATGCAGACACAAAGTGCCTGCCCGCACTGTGGCGGCGAAGGACGCATCATCAAGGACAAATGCCTTAACTGCAATGGTGAAGGGGTCGTGCGCAGCGAGGAGATCATCACCATCCACATTCCTGCTGGCGTGCAGGACGGAATGCAGCTCAGCATGTCTGGCAAAGGCAATGCAGCGCCACACGGCGGCGTGCCAGGCGATCTCATCATTTTGGTGGAAGAAGAGGCAAACGAGAACTTCGAACGCCAGGAGAACAACCTGCTCCACAACACTTTCGTCACTTTCTCGCAGGCCGCCTTGGGCGGGACGGTAGAAATCCCCACATTGGACGGCAAAGTCAAGATAAAGATAGATGCAGGAACACCCAGTGGAAAAGTGCTGAGGCTGAAAGGAAAGGGCTTGCCCGATCTCAACGGCTATGGTCGTGGCGATCTGCTGGTGTGCGTAAACGTGTGGATACCAAAGAAGCTGAATAAGGAAGAGCGAGAACTGTTGGAGCAGTTGTCGGGCAAACCCAATATGCAACCCAACCCCAATCAGCAAGAAAAACGGTTCTTTGACAAGATGAAGGACCTTTTCAATTGATGGGGGGCGTGGGGAATATCAGCATGTCAACATGAAGCCTTATGACGGAAGCGTTTCTGCAATATGTGTGGCAGCACAAGATGCTGGAAGGTGAACTGAAGACCGCAGATGGGCAGCCAGTGGCAGTGGTAAGGCCAGGCGACCTGAATACCAATGCGGGCCCTGACTTCTTCGACGCACGTTTGAGGATAGGCGAGATGTGCTGGGCCGGCAATGTGGAGGTGCATATCAAAGCCAGCGACTGGAACCTACATGGGCATAGCAGCGACCGCAAATACAACAACGTAGTGTTGCATGTGGTGTACACTCACGATGCTGATATTGTGCTGGAGAACGGCAAAACGGTGCCCACGTTGCAGATCAGCTCCAACATCCCCGACGACATCTGGGACGCTTACAACAAAATGATGAATCCGGACATCCCACTTGAGATAGCCTGTATGCCACGCTTGAGAGAGATACCGGATTTCATATTTGAAGGGTACGAGGACCGTCTCGCCGCCGAACGCTTAGAACGCAAAGCCTGCGACGTGCAACGCCTGCTGGACGACAGCCGCGGCAGCTGGGAGACCACGTGTTACTGGGTAACGGCGCGCTATTTCGGAGGCAAACTCAACGGCTTTGCCTTCGAACTGCTGGCCAAACTCACTCCTATGCGCTATCTTGCCAAAATCAAGGACAGTCCTTTCCGTGTAGAAGCGATGATGATGGGGCAGGCCGGACTGCTGGAAGGCACTTTCCATGACGAGTACCCTCGGCAGCTGCAAAAGGAATACGGCTATATGCGCGGTGCCTACAACTTGTCGCCTATGGCAGGGCATCTGTGGAAGTTTTTCCGTCTGCGTCCAGCCAGTTTTCCCACCCTGCGCATCAGCCAACTGGCCGATCTTGTCGGCCATAGCAGCAACTTGTTCTCGCATCTATTGGAAGCCACCGATCTGAAACAACTGCACAGGCTCTTCTCTGTTTGTGCCAGCGATTACTGGCAGACACACTACAACTTTGACCACGAAGGAGATGGAGGGCCTAGAAAAGCAGGCACCGCCTTTGCGGATACCCTTATCATCAATGCGTGGGCTCCGCTGCTGTTCCAATATGGTGTGCAGCACGACAACGTGAGAATAAAGGAGCGTGCCGTGGATATTCTGCGGCAGCTGCCGCCAGAGAACAACCGCATCACGCGATTCTGGGGACGCGGATTTAAACCCGCCAATGCGGCGCAAAGTCAGGCACTCATACAGCTCTACAACGAATACTGCAGCAAAAGGCAGTGCCTCCACTGTCGAATAGGCTATCAGCTGTTGGGCGGCAATGCCCGTCGCATAAGGCGTATGCAGGAACAGGCACAGCAGCATCAACATCAAGCAGCACACCAGCAAAGTGAAGAGCACAACAAAGACTAAAAATGGACCGTTACGCTACCCCTGTATTCCAGCACAGCAGCAAAGGATGCAGTCCTGATAATTAGTTTTACATTAAAAATATGTCATGAAGTCCTTTCAGTTGTCTTCCATCCTCAAAGCAACGGAGGCTCACGTGGTGAACCCCGATGAAGAGATTGCCATACTCCTTACGGACAGCCGCCGCCTTACAACGACGGACGGTGTGATTTTTTTCGCCATCCCAACCAAGCGCAATACTGGCAGCAAGTTTGTTGCCGACCTCTACGACAGAGGAGTGAGACATTTTGTTGTGCAGAATGATGTAGCGGGGGATCTTCGCACCATATTCGCCATGCTCAGCGATGCCAACTTCTGGTACGTCAAAGATGTGGTACGTGCTCTGCAGCAGGTGGCGGCGGTGCAACGCGAGCAATATCATATTCCTGTAGTAGGCATCACGGGCAGCAACGGCAAAACCATCGTAAAAGATTGGGTGGTGCAGTTGCTGGGCGAGGATCATAGCATCGTTGCCAGCCCTCGCAGCTACAATTCGCAGATAGGAGTACCACTTAGCGTATGGCAGATGAAGGCAGATAACGACTTGGCGGTATTTGAAGTCGGTATCAGCGAAAGTGGGGAGATGGAGCACCTGCGCAACGTGGTAAAGCCCACCATAGGCATTTTTACCAATATAGGCCAGGCACACGACGAGAATTTCCTTTCGCGTTACCAGAAGATAACGGAGAAGATGCAGCTCTTCACGCATTGCCAGACGCTCATTTACTGTGCCGACCACAAGGATATCCATGGCGTGGTGCTGGAGAAAGATGCGATGCGCAGCGTGAAACGCTATACCTGGGGACACGACGAAACCAATGCCGTGCAGGTGATGCAGGTGACGGCAGATGCCAACAGCACGCGCATTCTTGTGCGTCATCAGGGCGGGGAGCAGGATATAGTAATACCTTTCATAGACCGTGCCAGCATGGAAAATGCCATGCACTGTGTCACGCTGATGTATTATTTGGGTTACAAAGGCGGGGAGATAGCACGCCGTTGTCGACATCTCACGCCCATAGCCATGCGTATGGAGATGAATGAGGCCATCAATGGTTGCATCTTGGTTAACGACAGTTACAGCCTGGACATCAACTCGCTGGAGATAGCACTGGATTTCGTGCAACGTGAGCGACAGCATGTTAACAAGACGTTGGTAATGAGCGATTTCATGCAAAGCGGTATGCCTGACCATGAGTTATACGGCCAGGTGGCAAGTCTCATTCTCAAGCGTGGCATCAGCAAGTTCATCGGCATAGGCGACGCTGTCTTCGGTAATCAGGATAGGTTTGCCGACATACCCAAGACGTTCTTCTATAAGAACACTGACGACTTTATCCGCAAGCACGATTTTGACGATTTCCAGTGCGAGACAGTGCTGCTGAAAGGTGCACGCGTCTTCCAGTTCGAGAATATAGCGAAATTGCTGCAACGCAAGAGCCATGAAACCACGCTGGAGGTAAACCTGGATCTGCTGATACATAATCTTAACTATTATCGCAGCCTCATCCGTCCCACCACCAAGCTCATGGCTATGGTGAAAGCCAGCAGCTATGGTGCCGGCAAGGTGGAAATAGCCAGTGCGCTGCAATACAGCCATGTGGACTACCTCACAGTGGCGTACAGCGACGAGGGGGTGGAACTGCGACGCAATGGAATAACCTTGCCCATCATGGTAATGAATCCGGAGGAGGAAAGTTTCGACGATATCATCCGTTTCCGCTTGGAGCCGGACATATATAGCCTCCGAATATTCCGCTTATTCTGCGAGACGGCACGACTTTTTTGCACGCATGGCGAGAAAGTACCCGTTCATGTGGAACTGGATACAGGTATGCACCGTCTGGGTTTCATGGAAGGGGAGTTGGACGACGTGGTGACTGCCTTCAGAAGCGAAGACTGTCCCCTTCAGGTGCGTAGCATATTTACTCATTTCGCCGGTGCCGATGATCCCGTCATGGACGACTTTACACGCTCGCAGATAGATAAATTTTCACGTTGGAGTTCCTACATAAAGAAAGGATTGGGCCAGGAAGACATTATTTGCCATTGTTGCAACAGCAGTGGCATAGTGCGTTTCCCCGAGGCACAGATGGACATGGTGCGGCTGGGTATAGGACTCTATGGTCTGGCATCGGAACCCGAAGTGCAGGCACATCTGGTGCCCGTCAGCCGTCTGCGTACCAAGGTGAGCCAGGTGAAGGAAATTCCACAGGGCGACAGTGTGGGCTACAACAGGCATTGGTGTGCACAACGTCCCTCACGCATTGCAATTATTCCCATAGGCTATGCCGACGGACTTAGTCGCAGGCTGGGCTATGGCAACGGATGTGTGGAGATAGGAGGACACGAAGTGCCTATAATCGGCAGCATCTGCATGGATATGTGCTTTGTGGATGTCACGGACATTCCCTGCCACGAGGACGATGAAGTCGTCATTTTCGGCAGTGAACATCTGCTGAAGCAGATGGCATCGGCAGCGGGCACGATAACCTACGAGATTCTCACAAGTGTGTCGCCACGTGTGAAACGTGTGTATTTTCAGGAGTAGCAGCAGGTGCAGTTAACAGCATATCAATAATATTCCATAAATATCTCACAACCTATGGTAAAAACGTTCACTCCCACGATGAGATTGGCTGATCTTATCGCTGCCAATCATTATCTTGTGCTCGCCTTGCCAAGAGTAGGCATACCTCTAGGATTTGGTGACAAAAGCGTGGCAGAGGTGTGCCGGCTATACGGTGTGCCCGTTGACTTCTTCCTGATGATTTGCAACGCCTACACTTTTGACAGTTATCTGCCCGATGCCGAGGAACTGGCTGAAACGGACATGAGTCCGTTGGTACCTTATCTTATTGCTTCGCACCACTATTACTTGGATAACCGCATCGAACATATCGATAACCATCTACAGCATGTAGCCGAGAAGATAGGAGGGCGTTCAGGTGATATGCTGAAGAAATTCTTCGACGACTACCGCGACGAGGTGGTGGAACATTTCCGTTTTGAGGAGCAAGATGCCTTCCCTCCACTGGAAAACCTGCAGCAAGGCAAACATATCGATGGGTCCGTGTCGGCCAAGATGGGACGGCATTTTAAGCAGGCACACGGCAACATAGAGGACAAACTAAGCGACCTTACGCAGATAGCATACAAGTACC
>CAMURW010000105.1 GCA_947097635.1 uncultured Bacteroidales bacterium | reverse complement strand
GCCGTCGCTCGTTCTACACCGTTGGCACAAGGGCCCCCTCCATCGGTGGAAGGCATCGGCAACCCTGTTATTCATTTCAATCTTTCGCCACAGAGGGCATCCATCCGCTGCAGCGTTGTAGCGCCGTAGTCCTTCATTTCGCGCAGGAAGAGGCGGGCACACATCTCGGCATCGTTGTCGGCACGGTGATGCTTCCCATGATGGATGCCGAAATGCGCACAGAGACGATGCAGGCGGTGCCTGAGAAGTTCGGGGTAGAGCTTCTGCGAAGCCCGAAGGGTGCAATAATAACTCAGCTTGGGACGCACCATGCCGTTCAGCGCAAACTCTTCGCGCAGGCAGCTGATATCGTAAGGCGCGTTGTGCGCCACCAGGACCGGGGATTCTTTCAGCAGGGGTGCCACTTCCTGCCACACCTCCGGAAAGTCGGGAGCCAGCTCGGTGTCCTCGGGATATATCTTATGCACCCAGCTGGTACATGCCATATATTCATTGTGAGGCGGCCGAACCAGCCAACTATGGGTGGCCGTCACGCGGCCGTGGCGCACCACGCAGATGCCCAGCTGGCACACCGAGGCACGGGCGTAGGTAGCAGCCTCGAAATCGATGCCCAGGAAGCTGACATCGGGTTCCTGGGGCTCCACGCCCTGGCACGCCTCGGTCGGCGCACTGGGGCGCTGTTGCTTATCCGCCTTTTCCCTCATTGCTGCTCCACGCTTTTGTCCCTCATCAGCTCGCTGATAAGCACTGCCGCAGCAACGCCGGCATTCAGGCTCTCGCAGGTGCCGCCCAGGTTGGGTATCCTCACGCGGTGCGTCACCATCGCCGCCACTTCTGCACCGATGCCGCGGCTCTCGTTGCCCATCACCAGTACCTTACGCGTGATGCCTGGCGCGTTACTTGCCTTGTTGCCTTGCCTCCCTAGCGGCATTCGGTACACATTCTCGCCGTCCAGCAAGGCGCCATATATTTCGCAGCCCCGGTCGCGCATGTGCTGCATCAGAGGCACCAGGGGCCGATAGTCCACCCGTGTGCGGAAGATGCCTCCCATGCTGGCCTGTACCACCTTGGGATTGTAGCAGTTCACCGTGTCGTTGCTGCAATAGATATGGCGTATGCCAAACCAGTCTGCCGTGCGGATAATGGTGCCCAGGTTGCCGGGGTCCTGCAAATGGTCCAGCATCAGCGTCAGGTCGCCGTCTTCCACGTTGTTGCCTCCCGCTCCTGCTGTGTCGCCAACCGGCCGTCTCAGCAGCATCCATACCTGGTTGGGGCTCTTCTGCCCGCTCAGGCGGTCCAAATCAGCGGGCGCAAGTTCGAATACCTTTTCCTCGTGCAGCGAAGCGACGGCTTTCAGCTGGTTGTAATGCTGCTGTAGCCATTCCGGCAGCGCCGCCACTGCCACTATGCATTGGCGGGAGGCCATTGCCTCGGCGCACATCTTCACTCCTTCCACAACGAATACATTGTCGGCGTCGCACTGTTTCTGCTGCTTATACAGGCATATATTCTTTAATTGACTCTTGGAAATCATGTTGCAAAAATACACAAAATAATTCAACTGCATTGTTTTGCCTTCGTTTTGCGAAAAAAAGCGTGCGGCTGCGTGTTTTCAAAACCGCATCATGCCCTGTCGACCAGATTTTAATTATTTCAAAACCAGCACACAAGCCGCTCATTATTAAAAAATATTTTGCCATATCAATAAAAGTTCGTACTTTTGCACCCGCTTTCGGTCTCCGAAATGCCAATAGACGGTGGGCGTAGTTCAGCCGGTTAGAGCGCCAGATTGTGGATCTGGAGGTCGTGGGTTCGAGTCCCACCTCCCACCCTGCCAAGCAAGGTCTCAGCGATAATGTTGCTGAGACTTTTTTTTCGTCCCCCCCCCCCTCCCGGCTCGTAACCCACAATGCCACCTCCGCCGTGCGGAAGTGGCATTGTGTCGTGCGACGCTCATGGGGGGGCGCCGCCATTCGTTGGCGCGGGTGCTTAGTAGTTGAACAGCTGGCTCGGCTTCAGCTTTATCACGCGTCCGTATTTGCCCAGCTCGCTGAAGTTCATGTCGCTTTCGCGGCCCAGCACCATGTAGAACTTCTTCTGCCCCTTCACATACTTGTTGTTGAAGTCCACGACGTTCTGCAGCGTCATGGTGGGGTAGGCCTCGAAGAGGGTCTTGGCCAGGGGCTGCTTGTAGCCCATTTCCTCGTCGGAGAGATATTGGCTGATGATGCCGAACTTGGTGGTGCGGGCAGTGCGTATGCCGCTCATCAGCGCGCTCTGTGCCAGGTCGAAGTTGGCCTGTGCCTCGGGCATCTGGTTGAAGAGGCTGTCGAAAGCCTCCGCGGCGTCTATCAGCTTGTCGTTCTGCGTGGCTATGATGGCCTGATTGTAGTAATAGCCGTCCTTGCTACCCTCGTGGGTGTAGTAGCTCTGCGCGCTGTAGGCCAGGCTGCGTTTTTCGCGCATCTCCTGGAATACGATGGCGTTCATGCTGCCGCCGAAGTATTCGTTGTAGAGGTTTATCTGTGGTCTCAGCCTTACGTCGTATTTGCCGCCGCGGAAATATTCGAACATATAGGTCTGGTTGGCGTCGTAGTCCATGAAGTAAACGATGTCCTCCTTGACTGGCAGCACGGTGCGCTTCTGGTATTTTGGGATGTCTTTCAGTTTGCCGTCGGTCCTGTGGTTGGCGTTGACGATGTTCTGCAGGCTGCCGAGGTTCTCGGGGCCGTAGTACAGCACGCGGTGCTTGTATCCGAAGAGGCCGTGGATGAGGTCTACCAGGGCATTGCCGTCCACGGCGCGCAGCTGCTCGTCGGTCATCACGTCCAGGTAGTCGCTCTTGTCGCCATACATGGCGTAGGCGCTCAGGGCGCGGTAGCTGGTGGCCTGGTTGCTCTTGCTGTCCTGACGGGCCTTGATGACGCGCTCGGCCAGCATCTTCTGTGCTTCCGCATTGGGCAGGGCGCCGTTCATTATTTCTTCCACCAAAGCCATTGCCTTGGTCATGTTCTCGCTGAGGCCGCCGATGCTTACGCTGATGCTCTTGTCACTCACGTAGAGGTCCCAGTTGCAGGCCAGGCGGTAGAATTCCTCGTTCAGCTGTTCCGGCGTGTGTTTGTCGGTGCCAAGATAGTCTATCAGGGTGCCGGCATTCTCGTAGTTCTTGTTGGCCAGGCTGCCGAAGTCGAAATAATACACCAGGTTGAAGGTCTTGTTTTCTTTGTTTTGCACATATAGCACCTCGCCGCCGTTGTTCAGCCTGCCTTTCTGCAGGTCGCGGTTGTAGTCCACGAATACGGGTTCTATGGGCTTCACCTTGCGGGCCTTTATCTCGTGCAGGAAAGCGCTCTCGTTGTCGCGTCCCACCTCTATGGGGGTGATGGCGGGCTTGGATATTTTCAGCACGGGGTCTGGCGTGCCCTGACGTTTGTACACCGCCACGTAGCCGCTGTCCTTGAAGATGCGGTTGGCGAGGTCCACGAGGTCCTGCTTCGTCACCTTGGCGCATTCGTCAATCTCGTTGCATACGTCGCTCCAGTCGCGGTGTTCCACGAATGCGTAGGCCATCTGGCTGGCGCGGCTGTTGTTGCTCTCGGCATGCTTCATTATGGCGAGTTTCATGTTGTTTATGGCGGCCTGCAGCATCCAGTCGTCGAACTTGCCTTGCTTCACCAGGTTTATCTGTTCGAGCAGCAGGTCCTTCAGTTGGTCCTGCGTCTGTCCGCCCATAGGCCGTCCGCCGATCACGAAGGCTGTGTAGTCGTTCAGGGTATAGCTGCCGGCATAGGCGCTCAGGCTTTTCTGTGCCTGGTTCAGGTTCACGTCTACGAGGCCGCATTTGCCGTTGTTCAGCACCTCGGCGAGGAGATTGCAGAGGAGCGCGTCGCGGCTGCCGTTGCCGCCGTCCACGGGATAGGCTATGGTGATGTTTTCGGGATCCAGGCCGGTGATGGTGCGTACGATGGGGCTAGTGATGGGCCGCTCTTTCTCATACTGCAGGGCGGGAGGGTTGCCGGGCTTCATGCCGCCAAAGTGTTTGTCGATGATTTTGATGGCCTCGTCGGGGTCGAAGTCGCCGGCCATGGCAATGCACATGTTGTTGGGCACGTAATAGGTCTTCACGAAGTTCAGGATGTTGCGCATCGAAGGGTTTTTCAGGTGTTCCTGCGTGCCCAGGGTGGTCTGCGTGCCGTAGGGGTGGTGTGGAAAGAGTGCTGCGAACATCGTCTCGTTTACACGGCGTGCGTCCTTGGTGAGGCTCATGTTCTTCTCCTCGTATATGGTCTCCAGCTCGGTATGGAAGAGGCGCAGCACCGGGTGCTGGAAGCGATCGGCCTGCACCTCGCACCAGGTTTCTATCTGGTTGCTGGGGATGTTTTCCACATACATGGTGTAGTCGTTGCTGGTGAAAGCGTTGGTGCCCGTGCTGCCTATGGCGCTCATCGCCTTGTCGTATTCGTTGGCCACCGCCAGCCTGGAGGCTTCGTAGGAGAGGCTGTCTATCTTGTGGTAGATGGCGGCGCGGGTGACGCTGTCGTCGAACATGCGGTACACCTCGAAGAGGTCCTCTATCTTCTGGATGATGGGGGCTTCCTGGGCCCAGTCCGTGGTGCCCAGCCTGTGGGTGCCCTTGAACATCATGTGTTCCAGATAGTGTGCCAGTCCGGTGGTCTCGCGGGGGTCGTTCTTGCTGCCTGCGCGCACGGCGATGTAGGTCTGCACGCGAGGGGCGTCCTTGTACACGCTCATGTACACCTTCAGACCGTTGTCCAGCGTGTATTCGCGCACACCCAGGGGGTCGTTGTCGAAGGTCCGGTAGCCATAGCCCTTCTGTGCCGTCGCGCCGGATGCCGCCAGGCACACAAACGCAACCATAGTGAGGAATTTGCCAAGTCTTCTCATTTTCCAATGTATTGTTTATGAATATAATATAGCTTTGCATACGTTAGCAAGGCGACTGCAAAGATAGCAATATTTTTCCATACGGGAGAAAAGGGAGAAAAAAAGCAAAGCGCCCCGGCGGGCGTATACGGGCCGGGGCGCCTTGGGATAGCGCGCATGGCGGGATGCCAGGGCATTTGGCAAGCTGTGTGGGCGCGCATTGGGGCGTGGCGTGGTGGTCAGCTGGCCAGCGTGCCTGCTATGGCAAACAAGGCGCTGCCTATGCCCAGGCCGCCGGTAAGATGTGCCGCGGGCGCCAAGCCATGCGCCGCCGCTATGCAGCTGCTCACGCCCAGGGCACCCGCCAGAGCGGTGAGGACGGCGATGGCAATCTTAAGGATTTTCTTCAAGGTGTCGGGGTCTATTTTCTTGTCGTTTTTCATGGGTGGGGTGATTTTGATGATGTGGGTGGGCGACAGGGTGATGGGCGATGCTGGCAAACGCCCGCTGTCGCCCATTGCCTGCCGCTTTGGCTGGCTATTCCTGTACGGGAATGCCAGGGGTGCCGGAGTTGCCGCTGCCGGAGTTGCCGCTGCCGGAATTGCCGCTGCCGGAGTTGCCGTTGCCGCCTTCCGAGGCGCTGCCTTCCGCTGCGGCGTCGGGGGTGCCGGGGCGCACGGTGGTGGTGGTGCCGTCGGCGGCCTCGAACACCACTATCGTGTCGGTGCCGCGGCGGGCGCGGAGAGTGATCTGGCTGGGCCAGGTGCCGGTGAGATACACCTCGCCGTAGCCGTCGCGATGGCCTATCACGATGGAGGCGGGGTGGCTGGTGGCGTAGGAGGCCAGTGCCTGTTCCACCTGTGCGATGTCTACGGTCTGCCCGGCCACCTGCTGTTCCGCCAGGGCGCCGAGGGCGGCGGTGAAGGCGGCGCCGTTCAGCTTGCGGTACACGGCGGGATAGGGCA
>CAMURW010000104.1 GCA_947097635.1 uncultured Bacteroidales bacterium | reverse complement strand
CTGTAAGCGACTTGGGGGAACATGTCATGCAGGACTTCGTGGACAAGAAATACGATCGTGTGGAGGTTATCTACAATAGGTTCAAAAACTCCCTAGCGCAGATCCTCACAAACGAGCAGTTTCTGCCCATCCAAGAGGCTGCTACCAAGCCGTCTGGAAAATCTACTGCTGCAGAGATTGCTGCAGGTTCGAATGCGAAGACAGTTACTGGCACTATGCACAATGACTATATCTACGAACCCAACAAGGAAGAGATATTACGCCAGATGATACCTATCACACTGCGAAGCCGGTTCTAGCGCATAGTGTTGGACTCCCTGGCCAGTTAACATGGAGCACGCATGAATGCCATGCAGAAAGCTACAGACAATGCCACCGAGTTGCTTAAAGATCTGAATCTCAGTTATAACAAAGCACGTCAGGCTGCTATCACCAATGAAATTATTGAGATAGTGAGCGGTGCTGAGGCGTTGAATGGCTGACAGAAAAACGACATGCACAGAGGTTCCCATGATGAATATTGTGAGAACCTCTGTGTTTTTGTACCCTGTGTTGTCGCTGAAAGGTAGACTATAGTCCTGTGCAGACAATGCAGATAATAAGAAAACAACATTATATATTCAGTATCATGAATGAAACGAAACAAAAAAATTGGGTGGCCATCGTTACGATGTGGTTCATCTTTGCGATGATATCCTTTGTAACCAATATGGCAGCACCTTTTGGTACCATCTGGCAGGGTCAGTACAGTTGGTCCGGTATGATGGGCAACTTGATGAACTTTCTCGCCTACCTCGTCATGGGCGTGCCAGCGGGACGAATGTTGAGCCGCATAGGCTACAAGAAGACAGCGCTCATCGCCTTGGCCACCGGCTTTGCGGGCATGGTGGTGCAGTGGCTTTCTAGCCTGGTGGGTGCCACGGTGGCACTCGGTAACCTTATGAACCTCAACTTCCTTATATATTTGCTGGGAGCCTTCATCTGCGGCTTCTGCGTGTGCATGCTGAACACCGTTGTCAATCCCTTGCTCAACACTTTGGGCGGCGGCGGCAACAAAGGCAACCAGATGATTCAAATAGGAGGCACGCTGAATAGCTTAACTGGTGCAATAACACCTTTGCTTGTGGGTGTGTTGGTAGGCACTGTCACTGCCGAGACTACCATGAGCAACGTGGCCCCCCTGCTTTTCATCGCCATGGGTGTTTTTCTGCTGGCATTCGTCATTATCAGCATGGTAAAGATACCCGAAGCCAAGCACAGCGGCATCCATCAGGTGTTCGAGCATAGCGCATGGGATTTTCGCCACACCGTATTGGGCATCTTCGCTATCTTCTTCTACGTGGGCTTGGAAGTGGGCATCCCTGGCGAGATGATGCTCTATTTCGCCGATGAAACTGAGGCAGGTGCCTGCGTGATGAATGGTGTAGCTGTGGGTGGTGCCATAGCGGCTGTGTATTGGCTGCTGATGATGGTGGGACGTGCTGTGAGTAGTGCCATTAGTGGTAAGGTGTCCACACGTGTGCAACTCGCCTTCGTGGTATCGCTGGCAATGTTGCTGATTATTGTGGCAATTCTGCTGCCCAAGACAATCACGATGAGCATACCTGCCTATACCGTTACCTGCGGTTTCAATATGGTACCAGACGTGCCTGTCAAAATGCTCTTCCTTGTGCTCTGTGGTTTCTGCACTAGCCTTATGTGGGGCGCCATCTTCAACCTCAGCGTAGAAGGCATAGGCAAATACACGGAGCAGGCCAGCGGCCTCTTTATGATGATGGTGGTGGGCGGCGGCATCATGCCCCTGCTGCAGAACCTCCTCGCCAAAGCCGTAGGCTACATGAACAGCTACTGGCTGATAGTCGTTATGCTGGCCTACATCCTCTACTATGCCATCATAGGCAGCAAGAACGTGAACAAAAATATCGAAGTATAATATTTTTAGTGATAAATTGGGACAAGAGGAGCGATAAATGGTTTCGTTCCAGAAGCGGCCACGTTACCACATTGACTGCAAGCACGGTGATGTACAGAAGTAAGCATCCGTTCCGCTACTGGTTTACCGTCATCTACCTTCTGCTGTTCACCAAGAATCCATTCTCCGCAGTCGAAGGTTGGTCCTAATCATCTCTGCGACGTATCGCACAAATAGCCCTTACCAAACCTATAAACACAATTTCTCCTACAAACGGACAATCATTTTTTTCTTGTATATCAAGAAAAATGCGTAATTTTGCACTTTGTTTTGATGAAGGCTATATTCTTACTAATATGGTACTAATCACAAGTTTATATTATGTTTAATTATGAACCCTGGCTGAGTAAGCAGCCACAAAATGATTATTCCACCACATGGATTACAAAAATGTGAAACCGTTGGACGACTTCGATTGGAGTGCCATCGACAGCAAAGAAGAGAAAATAAATAAAGAACAGATTGCCAAGGAAGCCGAGGCTTACGAAAAGACTTTCAGCCACCTGAATGAACAAGAGGTGATAGAAGGCACCATCGTCAGTATCTCTTCTCGCGAAGCTGTTGTGAACATTGGCTACAAGTCCGACGGTGTTATCCCCGCCTCCGAGTTGCGTTACAACCCCGACTTTAAGGCTGGTGATACAATCAAGGTGTATGTAGAGAGTCAAGAAGACAGCAATGGCCAGCTACATCTCAGCCATAAGAAAGCTCGCGTCTTGGAAAGCTGGGAACGTGTCAATCAGGCTTTCGAATCTGGCGAAATCATCACTGGTTATGTCAAAGACCTCACCAAAGGCGGTCTTATCGTTATTCTGTTTGACAATATCGAGGCTTTCCTCCCTGGCAGCCAGATCGATATCAAACCTATCCGCGACTACCACGTTTTCGTGGGCAAGAACATGGAATTCAAGGTCGTGAAGATTACTCACGAGTACAAGAATGTCGTCGTCAGCCACAAGGCTCTTATCGAGGACGAGATTGAGGCTCAGAAAGCCGAGATTATCAGCCATTTGGAAAAAGGCCAAGTGTTGGAGGGTACTGTCAAGAACATCACTGCTTACGGTGTGTTCGTGGATCTCGGCGGTGTAGATGGTCTCATCCACATCACTGATCTTAGCTGGGGTCGTGTGAACCATCCCGAAGAGATTGTGAAGTTGGATCAAAAAATCAATGTTGTAATCCTGGACTTCGACGAGGAAAAACGTCGTATTGCTCTGGGCCTCAAGCAACTCACTCCTCATCCTTGGGATGCCCTGGATGCCAACCTTAAAGAGGGCGACCATGTGAAAGGCAAGGTCGTCGTCATTGTGGACTATGGTGCATTCGTAGAGGTGATGCCTGGCGTAGAGGGGCTTATCCATGTCAGCGAGATGAGCTGGAGTCAGCATCTACGTAGTGCTCAGGACTTTCTGAAGGTTGGCGACGAGGTTGAGTGCGTCATCCTCAGCCTGGATCGCGAGAACCGCAAGATGAGCCTAGGTATCAAGCAACTCATGCCCGATCCCTGGAGTAACATCGCAGAGAAATATCCTGTGGGCAGCAAGCATACCGCCATTGTGCGTAATTTCACCACATTCGGCATCTTTGTAGAACTGGAAGAAGGCGTGGATGGTCTTATCCACATTAGCGACCTTAGTTGGAGCAAGAAGATTAAGCATCCAGCCGAGTTCACCAAGATTGGCGACAAAATTGATGTGGTGGTGCTGGAAGTGGATGAAGAAAACCGTCGTCTCAGCCTCGGCCATAAGCAGTTGGAGGAGAACCCTTGGGATGTGTACGAAACCCTGTTCACCGTGGGCAGCATACAGCACGGCAAAGTCCTCAGTGTGGACGATAAGGGTGCAGTGGTGAGTCTGATGCCTTATGACGTGGAAGGTTTCTGCCCCGCTCGTCACCTGCAGAAAGAAGACAAGAGCAAGGTTAAGAAGGACGAAGAACTGGATTTCAAGGTCATCGAGTTCGGCAAGGAAGGCAAGAAGATTGTCCTCTCCCACACCCGTACTTACAAAGACATGCCCGACATGAAAGAAAACGGTGGCGAACGCCGTGGCCGCAAAGGTGGTAACGACAAGAGCGTCGTCAAGAAAATTAACGAGAACCTAGAGAAGACAACTCTTGGCGATGTCTTCGGCGATCTAAAAGACAAACTGAACGACTCCGACAACAAATAATTTGTTCCTAGTGCTGCAATTACCAGCAGCCTGTCGGTACATACTATTACCAACAACGGGGCAGGCAAGTCCCGTAGCAGGATCTTCGATGTTGCGCTAAAAAGATAGGCTGTCGTCTATCACTGCCACAAAAAGGGTGATGCTCCTTGCAAAAGGAACGTCACCCTTTCATTTTATATGTACACCCTATTTAGTGGACTTACCTTGATGTGCTTCCATACCATGGAGCATTGGTCGGCGATTGTTTCAACAAGGGTAGTGGCAGCACTGCTGAAACCAAGCAATCCGACAAAGTGCATGAGAACCGTGTCGTTGAGGCTTGCCATGATGCGGTTGCTCACGCCCGTTTTGGACTGCGACAAGTTGATGCGCAGGAATGCCTATTACCAAATAAAAGCCCCCAAGATGGAATGTTGAAAAAGGTGATTTTCTCCCCCTGAATACTCTATACACACAAATTCGGAGGTGTTTTTGACACTGTCGGGGGAGAGAACCGTTCTGGACGACCTGAAGGAGCGACGTGACAGGCCCCTGCGTCATTCTTGCCGACGGCGGGTATAGAGGCGATTCGCTGAAATCGGCCGTCGCAGTCAAGGGATGGGATTTGAGGGTCGTGCTGCGTCCGGAAGAATCATCGAAGAAGTTCCAAGTCACATACTTTTCTGATGGATAGTGGAGTGGTCTTTTTCATAATTTGAAAACTTTCGAAGACTTTCTGTAGACCTTGAGCTCTTAGACAAGTCCCCACTTGCTATATGATACAGCTGGCTTTCATAAAGTTACTCCTCCAACAGACTTTTTAACTTAAATTTAAATAGCTTCTTATTGCAATCTGAAAATCGGCAAAATATATTTTCTCTTATGTACATTTTGTTTTAAGCCTCCATAGGTATCAACAAAAAATCCTACAAAATAATCGTGGATGAGGTGACGGTTACTTTGCAGGCTTTATTTGGCTGCTATTGTGGGACACAATGGCCTTTTGTTGGAAGCGAAAGAGGCTTGCAGCGGGCTGGCAACGTTGTTTATTTGCGGACTGCTAGCAGAAGTTCCATCATCTTCGTGGCACTGTCGCTGATTACGGTTCCGGGACCGAAGATGGCTACCGCTCCGTGCTGGAACAGGAAGTCGTAATCCTGAGGGGGTATCACGCCGCCTACTGTGACCATTATGTCTTCGCGACCCAGTTTCTTGAGTTCTTCGACGAGCTTCGGCACCAGTGTCTTATGACCTGCTGCCAGCGAGCTTACACCAACGATGTGGACGTCGTTCTCCACGGCCTCTTTGGCGGTCTCTTCAGGGGTTTGGAACAGAGGCCCCATGTCCACGTCGAAGCCCAGATCGGCATAGCCTGTGGCGACAACCTTGGCACCCCGGTCGTGGCCATCCTGTCCCATCTTGGCTATCATGATGCGGGGACGACGGCCTTCCAGTTTGGCAAATTCGTCGGTGAGATCGCGGGCATGCTTAAAGCCGTCGCTGTCTTTGGTTTCACTGTTATACACGTTGCTGATGAGGTTTATTTTTGCTTTGTAACGTCCGAACACTTTCTCCAGGGCGTAACTTATCTCGCCCAAGGAGGCACGCTTGCGTGCGGCATCGATAGAGAGTTCCAGCAGGTTGCCTTCGCCAGTCTCGGCACAGTGCGTCAGTGCCTCTAGTGCTTGGTCCACGGCTTTGGGGTCGCGGTTGGCACGCAGCTTCTGCAGGCGGGCAATCTGTGCGTTGCGCACGGCGGTGTTGTCGATAGCGAGAATTTCCAGCGGATCCTCTTTCTCCAGACGATACCG
>CAMURW010000103.1 GCA_947097635.1 uncultured Bacteroidales bacterium | reverse complement strand
CGTGAAGAAGCAGATAGAGAATGAATACAGGGAATGGAGCCGCAACAAAGACCCCAAATACGGCCGCGCCCTGAACCTGCTGAAAGAAGGCTATGCCGCCCGGCGCGACCAGCAGATTGCCGAACAATACATCATTGAAGGACTGCTGAGCGGACCCGAGCTGCCCTGGGAAAGCTACAGGATGGGACGCAACATCATGCACGCCATGAACGACATCACCGACGCAAACCAGAAAGAAGCCATGATGAACCGCCTGAAAACCAAAGCCGCCGAGTTCTACAAGGACTACGATATGGAGACCGAGAAAATGCTGGAAAGCGAGATGTTCAAATACGTATGCCAGAACATGGCATACAACTACTGCCCCACCCTGCTGAGCGAAGCCTACGACAAGAACAAGGGCGATATGAGCAAGTTCGTGGACAAGATGTTTGACAAGAGCATCTTCGTGAGCCAAGAGAAATTCGAGGAATTCATGAAGAACCCCAAGATCAAAACCATAGAGAAAGACCCCCTCTACAAGATGGGGCAAGCCATATACAACGCTTACATGAACGTGTACCAGAGCGTGCCAGCCAGCGTGAGCGAGAACATCACACGCGGACAACGCGACTTCACCGACGGCATCATGCAAATCAACGCCAAGAAAGGCATCCTGATGAGCCCCGATGCCAACAGCACCATACGCCTCACCTACGGCAACGTGAAAGCCTACGACCCCCGCGACGCCGTGTCTTATAAGTACTACACCACCCTGAAGGGCGTGATAGAGAAGGAGCAACCCAGCGGCGAGTTCGAAGTGCCCGCACGCTTGAAAGAACTCTACTTTGCCGGCAACTTCGGACCCTACGCCAACAAGAACGGCGAACTGCCCACCTGCTTCATCACCAACAACGACATCACAGGCGGCAACAGCGGCAGCCCCGTGATTGATGCCAACGGCAACTTGATAGGTCTGGCTTTCGACGGCAACAGCGAGGCTATGAGCGGCGACATAGACTTCGAGGAGAACCTGCAGCGCTGCATCTGCCTGGACACTCGCTACATGCTGTGGGTGATAGACATCTTCGCTGGAGCGCACAACCTCATCGAGGAGATGGACATCGTTACGAAATAAGACGTATCCCGAACCTTAGCACAGTACTCGCCGAGGCACCTGCTTGCTCTGCCGTGCATCGGCGAGTTGTATTATTGGACGACACCCTTTCGGAACATCAACAAGCGCATGACACATAGCAAAATATCTTCTTTCCTGCTAACAATGGCACTGGGATGCCTCGCAGCCATGGCACAGGACACCACACGCTTTGCCGGCCGCATCTTCCTGGACAGCAACGCCAGCCTGATGCTTACACTGCAACAAGTGACAAACTACGACACCGTGCACTACTGGCTGGGCTCGCCAGACCAGACGGAAGAATGGTTTCCCGTCACTAAGGCCGTCCTCACGGGCGATAGTATAAAGTTGAAGATAAAAAGCCTAGGTGCTACGCTTACAGGACGTTTCGACGAAAAACACGAAACGTTGACGGGAAAGTTCCTGCAGAACTTCAGGGTGTTTCCAGTGCAGATGGAGCGCTATCATGGCAACTCGCCCTACCATCGTCCTCAGACACCGCATCCCCCCTACCCCTATCACACCAGAGAAGTGACATTCCGCAACCCCGAAAGCCCTTACCTGTTCCACGCCACCATCACCCTGCCCAAGGACACGATGATCATGGAGCAAGCACGGCAACGCCCGCAGCGCAACCTACTCAGCGGCAACACCAACCCCGGCAGCGCCATCAAGCATCCCGCCGTGGTGCTGGTGAGCGGCAGCGGCTGCCAGGACAGGGACGAAACCATCTTTGCCCACAAGCCTTTCGCCATCATAGCAGACCAACTGACCAGAAAAGGCATCATTGTGATGCGCTATGACGACAGGGGCTACGGCAGCAACGACACCAATCTATACGCCGGCACCACCGCCGACTTTGCCGACGACGCACGCTGCGCCCTGGCACTATTGAAGAGCCTGCCGGAAGTGGACACCGACAAAATAGGCATCATAGGACACAGCGAAGGCGGCATGATTGCCGAGATGCTGGCAGCGCAACAGGAAGTGGACTTCGTCATACTGATGGCAGCGCCTGGCATCAGCGGCAAAGAGATACTGACCACGCAGCTGCGCTACCTTCTGAAGAGACAAGATGCCGACAAGGCAACCATTGCCAATGCCATCAAGCAGAACGAGGCACTATACCAAAAGTCCAACAGCATGAACGCCCGCTGGCTGAACTACTTCACACAATGCGACCCCAAGCCGCTACTGAAGCAGATGAGACGAAACGGCATACCCACTCTGGTGCTGCAAGGCGACAAGGACTGCCAAGTGCTGCCGGCACCCAACCTGAAAGCTATGAAACGGTATCTGGGCAACAAGACTGCCACCGTACGAGTGTATCACGACCACAACCACCTTTTCCAACCCTGCACCACAGGACTTCCCTCGGAATATGGCATCATAGAGACCACCATAGACCTGCAAGTAGTGCTGGACATGGCAGCTTTCATACAAGGGCAACAGATAGTAGGCAAATGAGTCACGAGCCCCCCTGTCATGTATTAATATAATTTATTAATGAAAAGGATCCTGCTGGCGCTGTTACTGCTAACATCATTGTCCGCCACAGCGCAAAAGACGCAGATAGCACTGCTAAAATATGGCGGCGGAGGCGACTGGTACGCCAACCCCACGTCGCTGACCAATCTCATCGCCTTCTGCAACCGAGACCAAATGATGAACCTAGAGCCCCAATACGCCACTGTGGACGTGGGCAGCAGCGAGCTGTTCAACTACCCTTTCGTACACATGACAGGACACGGCAACGTACATTTCACGCAGCAGGAGGCCGACAACTTACGCAAATACCTCATCGGCGGCGGATTTCTGCATATCGACGACAACTATGGGCTGAAGGAATTCGTGATGCCACAGATGAAACTGGTGTTCCCCGAACTGGAGTTTGTGGAATTGCCCTTCTCGCACCCCATTTACCACCAGAAATACGACTTTCCCAACGGACTGCCCAAAATACATGAGCACGACAACCTATCCCCCAAAGGCTACGGACTGATATGGGAAGGCAGGCTGGTATGCTTCTTCAGTTGGGAATGCGACCTAGGAGACGGCTGGGAAGACCAGGATGTGCATGGCGACTCGCAGATCACGCGGGTGAGAGCACTGAAAATGGGAGAGAACATACTGCAGTACGTCTTCTCCTATTAACAATTTTGAAAAAAATTTTTGCCACATAAAAAAATGTTAGTATCTTTGCAAACTCATTCGGACCGTGCAAATGGAGCGTAAGTGCAACACTGAAATAGAGTTCATCGACTTAAAACCAGGCGTTTATAACTTCGACTTTGAGTTAGATAAATCTTTTTTCGAGCCTTACGGCAACGAGAAATTATTAAACGGAGTCGTCGTTTTCCATGTGAAAATGGAGAAAACAGAACACCTGATGATACTTTTTCTCTCATTCTCTGGAAACGTGGAATCAGTTTGCGACCGATGCCTGGCACCTCTCACCATTAATGTGGGGGGTGAAGAAACAGTGAACGTGAAGTTCAGCAGCGAAACGGCAGTCAGCAAGAGTGACGATGAGATAGTGCTGCCCACTAACGCCTACAAGCTGGATCTAGCGCAACAGTTCTACGAAATGGTAGCAGTGAGCCTGCCCCTGCAATGCGTACATCCCGATGACGAACACGGTGCCCACACCTGCGACCCCAAGATGCTGCTATACATCACTGGCAGCGCAGACGTGGAAATGGGCAACGAAGACGATGATGATGTGTCCCGCGACGGGGATGCCGACAAGGTCAGTGGCGAAACAGACCCTCGCTGGGACGCCTTGAAAGCCCTAAAAGAAAGAAAATAAATAAAAAAAATAATAAGTTATGCCACATCCAAAACACAGATTCTCGAAAACGAGAACGGCAAAAAGAAGAACGCATGACGGCTTGGATACACCCCAGCTAACCACGTGCAGCAATTGCGGCGCACCTGTGATGATGCACCATGTATGCCCCGAGTGCGGTTACTACCGCGGAAAACTGGCCATCGAGAAAAACACCGAAGCCTAAGCAACTGCTCAGTTCAAAAAACAAGGAGAAATCTCTGACGAGGTTTCTCCTTTTTCATTATGTTTCTCTCTTTTCCTATTACATCTTTGCCCTTACTTTCTCCAGCCACTCGCTGTCGTCGGGTGGCGTGAAATGGTCTATGGCATCGAGCAGCGCGGATGGGGTGGCAGCACTGAGTACGGTGGCGAAGTTGCTTTGGCGCAACAGACCTGCGTCCAACATCACCTGCAACTGCTGCAAGAAAGGATTATAGAAACCATCCACGTTCAGCAGCCCCACGGGCTTACAGCCGAAGCCCAACTGGTTGTTCGTCAGCATCTCCGTCACTTCATCCAGAGTACCCACACCGCCTGGCAATGCTATGTAGGCATCGGCCAGTTCCGCGATACGCTGCTTGCGTTCCGCCATATCTTTCACCACAATGAGCTCGGAGACCGCCTGCGAGGCTATCACCTCCTGGCTGAAGATGCTGGGGATGACACCTATCACATAGCCGCCCTCCCTCAAGGCGGCGCTGCTGGAGACACCCATGTAGCCCCAGTTGCTACCGCCATACACGAACCTATCGCCACGCAAGGCCACAAGACATCCCACCTCGGCCGCCGCCTCTGCAAAATGCGGGTTATGGCTAAGGTGAGAGCCACAAAAGATAGCGATGCTGCGCATATTATTTACGAAGCAGCACTTGATGAACCTTCGCCACGATGTTCTTGGCGCGGAGACCGTAGTTGGTCAGCATCTCGTCCGGAGTGCCGCTTTCGCCGAATTTGTCGTCCACGGCTACATACTCCATGGGCGTGGGGCAGTTTATGGCCAGCACTTGCGCTACGCTGTCGCCCAGGCCGTTGTTGAAGAGATGTTCCTCGCAGCTCACCACGGCTCCCGTCTTTTTGGCACTGGCAATGACGGCTGTTTTCTCCAGCGGCTTGATGGTGTGGATGTTGATAACCTCTGCGCTGATGCCCACCTTTTCCAGCGCCTTGGCAGCTTCCAAAGCTTCCCACACCAGATGTCCACAGGCGAAGAGGCTGACATCCCTGCCTTCCACCAGCACCTGTGCCTTGCCAATCTCAAAAGGCATATCTTCAGGGGTGAAATTGGGCATCTTGCTACGTCCCAGACGCAGATACACGGGACCTACCATCTGGGCAGCTGCCAGTGTGGCCTTCTTAGCCTGGTTGAAGTCGCAAGGCACCAGCACAGCCATGTGGGGCAGTGCTTTCATCAACCCGATGTCTTCCATCGTCTGATGCGTGGCACCGTCCTCGCCAAGGCTGATGCCGGCATGGCTGCCGCAGATTTTCACATTCTTGTTGCTATAGGCAACCACCTGACGTATCTGGTCGTAGACACGCCCTGTGACGAACTCGGCGAAGCCACCCACGAAAGGTATTTTGCCACATAGCGAGAGACCGGCAGCAATGCCTATCATATTGGCTTCGGCAATGCCGCACTGGATGGAGCGATCGGGGAAAGTCTGCTTGAAGTCGCTCATCTTGACGCTGCCGAACACGTCGGCGCTCAGTGCCACGATGTTATCATTCTGCTTGCCAGCTTCCACCAAACCTTCGCCCATACCGGCACGTAATTCTTTGGATCCTGTATTTATGTATTCCATCTTTATCGGCCCCCCAACCCCTGGAAAGGAGTTGGTTTTAGGGGCGTTCTTTTATCAATTAATATTTTATTTGACTTTCTTTACATTCTATTTGAGGCAGGTTTTATCCACCTGATTGTAAGAGTGCCTTCATGCTTTTTCTTTGTAAATTATTAAAGGTGACCAGAGTCAGGGATGTCGGTGATGTCC
>CAMURW010000102.1 GCA_947097635.1 uncultured Bacteroidales bacterium | reverse complement strand
TAATACTTTTTTTGCCCAGTTCAATGACTTTTTCTGGTGTTTCGTCGGGCATATCGGACGTGTCAACGTTGCTCTCTTCGAGGAATTTTTCCAGAATTACGCTCTTGGGAGCGGTCTTGAACGATACTTCCTCGTAGGAGTTGATAGCGTTGAGGACATCAAAGGCAGCATCTTCCTCTATGGCCTTGTATTCGTCGCTCTTGGCATCTTCTATTTCCTGCTTCATCCTGAGGTCAGCGGGAGTGGAGATGTCTATCTCCTTGACATCGCGCAAGTCTGCCAGCAGCCGCTGGGGGTCGGGCATGTGTAGTGCCACACGCCGCGTGAAACGCTCCTCCCAATGATAGATGTTGGCCGCTTTGTCGCTCAGCAGGTCCAGTTTCTGCAACAAGGCACAATAGGGGTAACGCTTTTTGGCGTTCTGTATGTCCAATTTCTCCTTCAGCGTGAAGACATTGGATTTTGCTATTCGACTGGTAAAGACTGACTTCTCTATCATTTTACGATATTCTTAATCCTAAAAACAAAATGCAAAGGTACTATTTTTTTTTGAAACGCATAAAAAAACGATTTATACTCGTTTTTAACACACACAGATTCAGTACATTAATATACATAAAAAAATCACAGAGACAAATATTTTTCTCCATATTGAAAAATTTGTGTACTTTTGCACCCTCAAAATGTAATAGTAACGCAAAAAACATAAACGTCATAAAACAATGAAGAGAACATTTCAACCCAGCCGCAGAAAAAGAATCAACAAGCATGGTTTTCGCCAGAGAATGGCTACCGCGAACGGACGAAAAATATTAGCGGCACGTCGCAGAAAAGGTAGGAGCAAACTCACTGTCTCCGACGAGAGATAATTACTCCCGCTGGTTTCAGTGGTGCAGGAAGACATTGCTTAAAGGGTTTGGAGTATTGGGAGCGCTCTCAATACTTCTTTTTTTTTATAATATATTTATTTTGTACATTATTATATTGTACATTATTATATATTCGCGATGCATAAGAACAAAGAGCCTGTTGTGATGAGGGACGTGGAGATTGTGGATGCCGGTGCGGAAGGCATGGCCATAGCCAAAGCGGATGGCATGGTGATATTCGTGCCGTTCGTGGTGCCGGGAGACGTAGTGGACCTCAGGATCGTCAAAAAAAAGAAAAACTATGCGGAAGGACGCGCCATCGCCATAAAGCGCTTTTCTACAAAGCGCGCGGCGCTGCAATGTCCGCATTTTGGCACCTGCGGAGGTTGCAAGTGGCAAAACATGCAATATGCCGAGCAGCTGGCGGGAAAGGAACGGCAGGTACGCGACAACCTGGAGCGGCTGGGGCACGTGGACACCTCACTGATGCAACCCATCTGCGGCAGCAAGAACATCTTCTATTACCGCAACAAACTGGATTTTACCTTCAGCAACCGACGCTGGCGCACCCCCGAAGAGATGGATAGCCAGCAGGATACCGGCATGAACGCACTGGGATTCCACATTCCGGGACTTTTCGACAAGGTGCTGAACATAGAGCACTGCGCCCTGCAAGCCGCTCCCAGCAACCAGATACGCATGGCTGTACATCAATACGCCGAAGAGCATCACCTCCCATTCCACGACATTCGCACACACACCGGCTTCCTGCGCAACCTAGTGATTCGCAACAGCAGCATGGGAGAGTGGATGGTGTTGCTAATAGTCAACGAGCAAAAGGACGAGTGGCTGCTTCCTCTGCTGGAATACATACACCTGCAGTTTCCGCAGGTCACCTCGCTGCAGTATATCGTAAACAACAAGATGAACGACAGCTACAGCGACCTATCCGTTGTGCCCTACTACGGCAAAGACCATATCATGGAGCAGATGGCAGGCTACAAGGATGCACAGCCGCTCAACTTCAAGATAACCCCCAAATCCTTCTACCAGACCAACTCGGAGCAGGTGCAACTTCTCTACAGCTTCGTGGCCGACTTTGCACAGTTGAAGGGCGACGAGACCGTCTACGACCTCTACACTGGCATCGGCACCATAGCGCTGTTTCTGGCAGGGCAGTGCCGCAAAGTGGTGGGAATAGAATACGTGGAGGAAGCCATCGCCGATGCCAAGGACAACGCACAACGCAACGGCTTCGCCAACACGCAATTCTTCGCCGGTGACATGGCAAAAGTATTCACCAAGGACTTCATAGCTACAAACGGTCAGCCAGATGTGGTCATCACCGACCCTCCCCGCGCCGGCATGCACGAACTGGTGATAAAGCAGTTACTGGCCACAGCACCGCGTCGCATCGTCTACGTGAGTTGCAACCCTGCCACACAGGCACGCGACATAGCGATGCTCTCCCCACGATATTCCGTGGGGCGTTTGCAGCCCGTGGACATGTTTCCGCACACACAACATGTGGAAAATGTTGCAGAATTATTGCTAAAAGAATAAAAAAAAACATGGGAAATGAAAAAAAGTGTTATCTTTGCAGCCTGAAAACGTCCATGCCGAGTGGCAGCGACAACTCGATACATCGTTGAAGCCCACAAACTTAATAAAGAAAAGAGAAAAAACATATATACGAATTAATTCATACTGAAAGATGAAAAAGGAACTATTAAGTATGCTACTCCTTGCCATGCTGATGCCTTTTGTCCTGCGTGCACAAGCAGACAATTATGTCATCATCCAGCAAAACGCCACAGGTTGTAACCAGTACACATGGGCACAGAATGGTCAGACCTACACCGCCGCAGGTGTATATACTTTCGTTGAACACGACACCGTCTATCTTCTGAACCTCGCCCTGGGACACGAAGTGGACACCACTATCGGCCCCATTGCGGCGGGATGTTTCTACGACTGGGGCACGATGCACATCACACAGACGGGTATCTACGACAGCACATTCACTTCGACGGAAGGATGCGACAGCGTTGTGACTTTGATGGTGAACATTAATCCCACTCGCAACGTTGACATCACTGACACCATCTGCGGCGAATACTACGACTATGGTTTCAACATCCGCAACATGGACACCACATTGTACATGGACACTGCTGCAGTGAAAGACACCACCATCGATGGTTGCAACTACCACATTACGCTGGCGCTCCACATCGCACCCATAAAATACCATCCCAGCCCGATAGATACACTGGTGATCTGCGACAGATACACTTTCAAGCTCTCCAATCTGCTGCAAACCACCATCTCCATTACAGAAGATCTGGACACCAACACCAACGCCGTATCACATGACCCCAGGCTGAAAGCCGTGTTCCATCCCCGCACGCTGGAAAAATGCTACGACTCCACCACCTTCTTCCACTTCGAAATCAACAAGTCCTCAGCAGCGGAACAGAACATCGTCAACTGTGGCCCTCTGCAAGTGTATGTCGGCGACACTTCTTTCTACTTCACTTTCAGCAGACAGCAAAAACATACCATTACAAAAGGCAATGCCGTGAAGTGCGACAGCGTGATAACGCTGAATGTGCATATCGATAGCATACCTGTGGTTACTATCACCGGCAACCTCAGCGTTAGCCCCAACAGCGACGTTACTCTACACGCCAACAGCAACCAGAGCAACACCACGTTTATGTGGAACAACAAGCCCTCGGACAACAACGACACCTACACCATCCAGAACGTCACCAGCAACACCGATGTGTCGCTCACGGGTACCAACCCCACCACCAAATGCACCTCTACATCCTACGTCACCATCCTCTGCAATGTGGGCATAAACGAAGCAGAGGCGGGCCACGTGAAAGTATTTCCCAATCCCGCCGCCACCGTTGTGAACGTGGAAAGCGACAATAACATCCAGATGCTCGCCATCTACAACGCTATGGGGCAGCAAGTGTACAGCCGAGACAACATGGGCACCAAAGCCACGCTGGACATCACTCGTTTCGCCAATGGCGTATACACCATGCAGGTGATGATGGAGAACGGCAACAAATCCACGCGCACCATGATTGTGAACAAATAGGCCTCCCCCCTTAAGAGAACCTGTTCTCTAACAAATATGTGTCAAGGCGTTCGGTAGAGAACTACCGAACGCCTTTCGTTTCTGCCCTCACCCTCCCTCCCCCCACCACCAACAGCACCCATCGTGATGAGAAACTGCCAACATTACCACACAACACTTTTCGCCGTCGTCCTGCTGTGCTGCGCCAGCTGCCGGCAATGGCCGCCAGAACCTATCAGGCTGAATGGCCAGGCACAAGGCACCTACTACACCATAGCCTACTACGACACGCTGCAGCGCAATCTGCAGCCACAGATAGATTCGTTGCTCCGCACCTTCGACCTCACCGCTTCGCTATGGGAGGAAGGCTCGTTGCTGTGCCGCGTCAATCGCAACGAAACGGATGTCGTAAGCCCCCTCTTTGCCGACCTGCTGCGAAAATCCCTGCTCATGAACGCCTACACGCGTGGGGCTTTCGACTGCACCGTGGGAAAACTCGTCAACGCATGGGGCTTTGGCACCGACAAGCGCACGGAGCTGACAGACGCTCAGATTGACAGCCTGAAACATTATTCCGGTCCAAACCTACTGTCACTGACCTGGGACAGCACCTCACAGCAATGGAAACTGTCGAAACGGCATCCCGAAACTGCCATAGACTTCAACGCCATAGCACAAGGAGCGTCGTCGGACCTCATAGGACAATTCCTGCTGCAGCAGGGCATCACCAACTTCCTCGTCGACGTAGGAGGTGAAGTGCTGGCCAAAGGCTGCAAAGCCGACAGCAGCGCCTGGGCGGTAGGGATAGAACGCCCCGCCGCCCACAAATACAGCGCGCCGGAGGTGCAGCTGACCATATCCCTTAGAGATCTCAGCGTAGTGACCAGCGGCAACTATCGCAAATACTACGAAAAGGACGGCACCAAATATTCCCACACCATAGACCCCTCCACCGGCCGCCCCGTGCAGCACACGCTGCTCAGCGTCTCGGTGGTGGACACGGCAGCCTGGCGTGCCGATGCGTTGGCTACCAGTTTTATGGTGATGGGTCTGGAGAAAGGCAAGCAGTTCATCAAGGACCATCCAGACGACTTTGGCGTGCAACGGGCATTCTTCATCTACAACGACAACGGTGCCTACAAAACCTACGCCACACCTGGCTTCCAGCAATTAATCATAAAATAGGACAATAAAATTATACATACAGTACTATGAAATCAATGACCGGTTACGCCAAGAAACAATGCTTTGTTGGCCACAAAAAGATTACCATAGAAATCAAGACCCTCAACAGCAAGCAGCTGGACCTTATCATCAAGTTGCCCGCCTCGATTCGCGATAAGGAACTCGCTATACGCTCTCTCCTCCTGCCGTTGGAACGTGGCAAGGTGGACTGCATCATCACCGAGGAGAGCACTGCGGAGGCAGAAGCCAGCCTCAACACCCAGCTGATACGCAACCGCTACCAGGCATTGCTGCTGCTGGCGAAAGAGATGAAGGTGGAAGTGGACAGCGACGACTTGATGAAAAGCGTGCTGACACAAGGCGACGTGTGGAACGCTGTGCACGAGGAAGCGGTAGGTGAGGAAGAATGGCAGAAACTGGAAAAGAGCATCAATAGCGCCGTAGCAGAGTGCGACAAGTTTCGCGTCCACGAGGGTGGCATACTCAAAAAAGACCTCACCAAGCACATCAACGCGATAGAGCGTAAGCTGAAAAAAATACCCAAATACGAAAAAGAGCGCATAGAGACCGTGAAAGAGCATCTGCGTAAAGACCTGGCTGCACTGTCACTGGAGAAAGTGGACGAGTACCGTTTCGAGCAGGAGCTTATTTATTACCTGGAGAAACTGGACATCACGGAAGAGAAAGTGCGTTTGGCGAAACATATTGCCTACTTCCGCGACACGATGGACAGCGGCGCTGACAACGGCAGGCAAATCAACTTCATAGCGCAGGCGGTGGGGCGCGAAATCAAGCCAACC
>CAMURW010000101.1 GCA_947097635.1 uncultured Bacteroidales bacterium | reverse complement strand
TCTCGCCCACAAAAGAAAATCGGGAATCATCGGGAACTTTGTTGCTGGCATCGGCATCCTGATCAAAACCTATCAAACGTCCCCCTTCTCTCAGATGCTGCAAAATGGCACGGCTGTGACCGCCGCCGCCAAAGGTAGCGTCCACATACACGCCGTCGGGTCTTATTGCCAGACCTTCCATGCTTTCGCTCAGCAGTACAGGTACATGATATTCCATTATTCACCAGGCTTTAGCTTCTCGTCAAGATTGGCGACAGCGGCAGGGGCTATGTGTCCCAGGCGCTTGTCGGCAAGTGAAGCAAAGTCGGTGGCCTCGCCATTCATCTGGTCGTACTGCTCGCGGCTCCATATTTCCACATGGTCGCCCACGCCTTCCAGCACTACGTCTTTGGCATTGTTCAGATGCGGCTTCTGTTCTGGAGGCAGCAGCAGGCGGTCGTTGCTGTCCATCTCCACGATGTTGCCGGCGGTGAGCCTGCGCAGCAACTTCAGGTCGTCCTTGGAGTACGGATTCAACTGGAGACGCAACTTTTCTACTTCGGAGATGAAACTGGTGTAAGACCACAATTCGAGACATTGGGCATAGTCACTTTTGCGTACGACAAAACGCACATCTTCAGTGTCCAACTGCTTTTTTAAAGCATTTGGAAACTTAAAACGGCCGTTTGTATCAACCTTACAATTCTCTATACCAATGATTAACGACATTTTTAGTGGCTTTGAATCACGCTGCTAAAGTACGAAGAAATTTCCAATTATCTCCAAAAAAATCCAAAAAAAATCTTTTTCTTCCAGATGCAAGCCATGCAATACCATAAACGCAAGAAACGAAAAAAAGTTTCGTTTTTCGTAAAAGACAACAACAAAACATTGAAAACAAGATTGTTGCATATTCTTATCTATCGAAAAAAAATACGTCGCTTTGCTCTTTCATCGGTTGAATTCTTGTTCATATCCTGTGATATTTTTTCACGACCATCCGCAAAAAAACAAATATAGAACTAAGCTTTAGGTTGAATCCAGGATTTATCTTATGTATTAACGAGGCATGCTGAACCCTTCAAGTGAAAAGAAGCAATACGTGCACCGCATAATGGAATGGGCCAGGAGTGGGTCGGGAATGGGTCGGGGATGGGTCGGGAATTCCAGACGCATGCCTAACGCACGCAAGGCGCAGTGGCGACTTCTTGCCGGGACTGACCACGAAGAAGGCCGCGGCAGTCCACACTACGTCCAAAGGGAGGCACAGTGCCCCGCAGCCCCACGATGCCTACTGAAAAGAGCCGCCTCCATGGCGAAGCGACATGTTGTTTGTTCTTCGCTTTGCTATCGGAAGTCCACTGGGCATACCTCACATCACCTACCCTATGCGACTGGGACACTTTGCGGACTATGATTTGGATTATCTTTACCACATGGCCAAGTCATGGGACACTCTGTAACAATGCCACGTTGGATGCTTTGTACTGATAATCATTTTTTTTAGTTCTGCTCATTTCCCTAGCTTTTTTCTCACACTTTCTATTTTTATGTTATATTTGCATTGATAATACTGACATACAAATGATATATATTTAACTGATAATAAGACTGCTACTGCGCGCATTACCACCCGCGGGGAACAACAAAAACAACAAAGTTCACCCCCAATCGTCCTGCGATAACGCACAGCCCCTTTGCAAACGCCACGCGAGCATACTCGGAAAGAAGACGGCTCGTCGAAAAATTTATTACATATTATCAAGATGAATTTCTGGGACATCGTCATTGTCATCATCAATTTCATGGGTGCGCTAGGCCTGTTTCTCTTCGGCATGACGCTGATGAGCACGGGCTTGCAGAAAATAGCGGGCAGCAAGATGCGCAGCATCCTGCGCAAGATTACAGGCAACCCCTTCAGTGGCATCCTGGCTGGCACCGTTGTCACAACGCTGGTGCAAAGTTCGTCGGCCACAACGGTGATGGTGGTGTCCTTCGTCAACGCTGGTCTCATGAGCCTGGCAGGAGCCATAGCGGTAATCATGGGTGCCAACATTGGCACCACCGTCACGGCATGGATCATCTCGCTCTTCGGTCTGGGCGAAAGCGGCGGGACGTTCAGCCTCATCCTTGCCGCTGCCGCATTGGCGCTATGCCTCTTCTTCAGCAAGAAAAATAGACAAAAGAACCTGGCAGAGTTCATTTTCGGCTTCGCCATACTTATGGCGGGTCTCGGTTTCCTGCAGACCAGCATGCCGGACCTACAGCAATACCCCAAAGCACTGGAGGCACTGGCCTCGCTAAGCAACTGGGGATTCCTTTCCATCATCATCTTCACACTAATTGGAGCATTGCTCACCTGCATCCTGCAGGCGTCGGCAGCAGTGATGGCCGTGACCTTGGTGATGTGCTACAACGGATGGATAAGCTTCGACATGGCAGTGGCACTGGTGATGGGGCAGAACATAGGCACCACCATCACCGCCAACCTTGCGGCAATGGTGGCGAACACAAACGCCAAGCGGGCAGCGCGCGCACACCTGGTGTTCAACGTCGTCGGTGTCATCCTCACGCTGCTGGTGCTACGCCCCGAACTGAGCCTCATTGGCAGGATGACGGAGAGTCTCACCGGACTGAACCCCGACATCGATCTCGCCGGCTTCAGCGGCGAAGCACGCACGCACGCCATGATGACCGTGGCCCCGGCAGTGCCCCTGGCCCTGTCGCTCTTCCACACTTTGTTCAACGTCGTGAACACCTTCATCCTGGTGTGGTTCATTCCCACCATCATTAAAATCGTGGAATGGATGGTGCCCGAGAACGCCGAGGATAAAGAGAGCGAATTCCACCTCACCTATATCAGCCACGGACTCATGGGCACTGCCGAACTCTCCATACAGGCTGCGGAAAAAGAGGCTGCGGATTTCAGCGACCTTGTTATTCGGATGTTCCAACTACTGCCCGGACTGAGGACGGCAAAGACGGAAGAAGAGTTTGACAAAGTATTCTCGCGCATAGAGAAAAGCGAGGCACTCACCGACCGCCTGGAGCTGGAAATGACGAAATACCTCACCAGCATCAGCGCCGACGACCTCAGCGCACGCGGCTCGCAACGCGTCAGCTCACTGCTACGCATCGTGGACAACCTGGAAAGCATAGGCGACGACATCTTCCAGATGGCGATGGTACGCAAGAACAAGCGCGAAGACGCCATACATTTCGATCAAGGACTCAACGACAACCTCTCGCACATGACGCAGCTGGTGCAACATGCACTGGACGTGATGCGCTCCAACCTGCATGGTGCCTACGACGACATCAACCTGGACGAAGCATACAAAGCAGAGGATGCCATCAACAAATATCGCGACGTGCTACGCAAACGGCACTTCGACGCCCTGAAGCTCGGAGTCTACGACTACGCCATCGGCAACGCCTATAGCATGCTATACGCACAATACGAAAAAATGGGCGACCATATCATCAACATCTCCGAAGCCATCGACAACAGCAAGAAAATAGCCGACAACGAAGAAGAAATGCAGATAAAAGACGTCTCCACAGCCGACATGCCCCACGAAGAAATATAGATTTCCGCAGAAAAAAGGAAAAAATCACTTTACACACAATAAACACGTAGCAGCGCCGTTATTGTTGTATATTCATTGCGATAGTAGCTCAGTTGGCAGAGCGGCGGCTTCCCAAGCCGCAGGTCGCGGGTTCGAACCCCGTCTGTCGCTCCAATTCTACCCATAAAGAGGAAATTCTCCTGCAACTTACGAGCGGCGTTGCGGAGGCGAATAAATAATTCTGTTCCCCCAAAACACACAAGAAGCAGACATCCAAGGCCCTTGTACATGTCTATATGCCTATATTAACGTCATCTGGCACACGGCGGGTTCTATTTCCTGCTCACAGCCGTTCTTGTTTGTTATTGCGGCGGCATTATCTTTGCTGGGAGCAGCAGCATTGCCAGGCTACTTCTTCCTGTTTATCCCACAACGCTGCTGCTCATAGAACGCGGGATACATCTTGCCTGGTATTGGCCTCGCCAGCATTAATCTCGTTGGGCGACACCTCGTCCTTCAGCATGAAGCCGGAAATGGCCCATACGAAGCATTCCTCCCATTCGGGGACATTCTTATGGCCTGACACGGCATCGTTTAGTCCAAAAAGATGGTTTGCCTTGTAGATGATGCCGCCTGCATACGGCACTTGTGCAGCTTCTTCACTCTGGCGGCATCGATGATACCATTGACGGACAGTTCTTGCTTAAGAGATAAATTAAGAAATATTACAGTAGTAAAATAGCCTTACAAGCATAAAAAAAGCCTCTACGAGTAGTCGTAGAGGCGAATGTATCCGAGCTTTTGTCCGTCAGCTTCTGTATTCAAACTTGCCGTATTCGGACTGCACAGTCACCAAAGGCTCGCCGTATTCCTCGCAGTGGCCTATCACCTGGGCATCCACGCGGAAACTGCGACAGATGTCTATGATGCCTTGGGCACTGGCTTCGTCAGTGTATATCTCCATGCGGTGTCCCATGTTGAAGACGGTGTACATCTCCTGCCACGGTGTGCCACTCTGCTCGTGGATGAGACGGAAGAGCGGGGGGACGGGAAACAGGTTGTCCTTGACGACATGGAGGCGATCTATGAAATGCAGCACCTTGGTCTGCGCGCCGCCGCTACAGTGAATCATGCCGCTGATGCGGGGGCGATATTCATCCAGCACGCGACGGATGATGGGTGCGTAGGTGCGTGTGGGCGACAGCACCAGGTGACCGGCATCCACGCCAGGCACCTCGGTGGCATCGGTGAGACACCTGTCGCCGCAGTACACCACCTCTTGGGGCAGCCGATAGTCATAGCTCTCAGGGTAATGCTCGGCGTAGAACTTCGAGAATACGTCGTGACGTGCGCTGGTGAGGCCGTTGCTGCCCATGCCGCCGTTGTAGGCATCCTCGTAACTGGCCTGCCCGTAGGAGGCTATGCCAACGATGACGTTGCCGGCATGGATGTGACCGTTGTCCACAACATCGGCGCGGCGCATGCGGGCAGTGACGGTGCTGTCCACGATCACGGTACGCACGAGGTCACCTACGTCGGCGGTCTCGCCGCCGGTGAGATGAATGCCAATGCCAAGGTCGCGCATCTGCTGCAGGAACTCCTCGGTACCGCCGATGATGGCGCTGATGACTTCGCCAGGGATGAGGTTCTTGTTGCGGCCTATGGTGGAGGAGAGCAGGATGTTGTTCATGGCACCTACGCACAACAGATCGTCGAGGTTCATCACCACTGCATCGATTGCGATGCCTTTCCACACAGAGAGGTCGCCAGTCTCCTTCCAGTAAAGGTATGCCAGCGAACTCTTGGTGCCGGCACCGTCGGCGTGCATGATGTTGCAGTAGGCATCGTCGCCTCCTATAATGTCAGGTATTATCTTGCAAAAAGCCTTAGGATAAAGTCCTTTGTCCAGGTTCTTGATGGCGGCGTGGACATCCTCTTTGGATGCAGAGACACCACGAAGATTGTATTTTAGCGGTTCCATGATGTTAGATGTTTATAACTATGACGTGGGACGTGACCATACGCAACATTAACCGGCGGGAAAAAATGAGTGCCGAGGTGACGACCAGCAATGCACACAAGCAGGTAAGAAATAACTTGTTATGCACCATGACGCGGGGCGGACGTCCAGTGATTAGCGACGGCAAAGATACGAACTTTTTGCCTTTCGGGAGAATATTTCTGCTCATGTGCGAAAAAGTGTGTATCTTTGCAACCACTAAACCACACTTATTATCCACGAAACACACCACCTTGTTATGCGTAGGAGCGTCTTGCTTATAATGCTGCTGGTAGCGACCTGCACCACCCCTACGAGGGCACAGCTGAGAGACACGGCGGCGGGCCCCCTAAACGACGTGAAGGTCACGCTACTCTCCATCTTCAGCGGCAGCACCCGCATCA
>CAMURW010000100.1 GCA_947097635.1 uncultured Bacteroidales bacterium | reverse complement strand
CACTGCGTGTTGGTGATTATTGGTACAGGTGATGTCATCAACGGCATCCGCCTGCGTGTGCAGCAGCGTCACGTGGAAGAACAAGTGCTGCTCACTGGGTGTCTGAGTCCTTCTCAGCTACACTCCCTCACGCCTTGTGCCACGCTGGGCACCGCTCTCTTGGCGAACATGGGGCTCAACTATTATTATGCCTTTCCCAATCGCATCGCCGACTTTGCGGCGGCAGGGGTGCCCGTACTGGCTACCGACTTCCCCGAGATGCGCCGTATTCTTGAGACTTTTCACATTGGAACGCTGGTGCCCGACGGCGAAACGTCGCCCCGACAACTGGCACAGCACATACAGTTGGCACTCGACTACTGGAACACAATCTCTTCTGAAGAACGTCTCCACCGTTTTGAAGTCGCGCGCCGCGACCTTTCGTGGGACAACGACCGCCTCGTGCTGTTGGCAGCGATACGCAAGGCAATAAAGTAGTGCTTTACACAATATACTTTTAACATTTGCGTTATAATAAAAAGTAAAAGTTTCCCCCAACGAAAAGCATTATTAAAGCAAA
The DNA here is from genome assembly GCA_947097635.1 of uncultured Bacteroidales bacterium. Classification (GTDB taxonomy): domain Bacteria; phylum Bacteroidota; class Bacteroidia; order Bacteroidales; family P3; genus Colimorpha. The sequence goes on along the minus strand of CAMURW010000100.1, from coordinate 5,423 downwards.
AAAATATTATGGTATACAATCTGTTTCTTATAATCTATGTGCTTGGCTGCGTGCTGGGTTTGTGGTTCACCTTCAAGAAAGCAGGGGAGCAGCCCTGGAAAGCTCTCATCCCTATCTACAACATCGTGATGTGGATTAAGGTGTGTGACAAGGACTGGAAGTGGTACATCTATTTTCTCATTCCCGCCATCAATGTCTTCACCTTCCTGCTGCTAGTTGTGGAAACCGCCAAATGCTTCCGCCGCTATGGTTTCTGGGAGCAGTTCCTTGCCGTGATTGTGCCATTTGCCTACTTGCCTTATCTCGGTCTTGGCAAGAAGATGACGTACACCCATCCCTCCGAGTTGCCGCCCCACGCCGTCAGCCAGGCACGCGACTGGCTGGATGCCATCGCTTTCGCCCTCGTGGCTGCCGTCATTATCCGCGGCAATATGCTGGAATTTTATAACATACCCTCTTCCAGCATGGAGAAGAGCCTGATGACGGGCGACTACCTCATGGTCAGCAAGCTGGCCTATGGTCCGCGTGTGGCAATGACACCGCTCAGCATGCCACTGGTGCACAACGTATTACCATTGTCAGAGGGACAGGTGGAAAGCTACCTGAAGTGGCCACAACTGCGTTACCATCGTTTTCCTGGTTTCGGTAAGGTGCAACGTTTCGATGCCACGGTGTTCAACTATCCCGACGGCGACACGGTGTGTACGGCATTCCAAAGCAACCGGTCCTACCATGACCTGGTACGCGTGTACGGACGCGAACGTGTGCTATCGGATCAACTTCATTTTGGCAAGGTAAAAGCGCGTCCCGTCAGCAAGAGGGAGAACTTTATCAAGCGCACCATAGGACTGCCTGGAGAAACATTGGAAATACGCGACCGCAGTGTCTTCATCAACGGTCGGCAGATACAGTCGCCACGCGACGCGCAGTTCACTTATGCCATACGCACCGCGCAGTCCATGTTGCAGTACATGCAGAATCAATCGGCCATGGGTGTCAATGCCCAGCAGGCGCAGATGATGAAGCTGGAAAATGATTGGAAGGTGTTCGAGAAGTACGACATCAGCCAGGAAGACTGGATGAACAGCAACGCCTATATGTATATTCCTGTGGATAGTACGCAACTAGCGGCTGCACTGAAATACAATGACTATTTCTTCCTGGACGTGCTGAAATCCTCCATTACATGCTCCGGCAAAGAGGACACCAACCTTTCTTCCCAGCCCTTCGTGCTGCGACTGGCTCCAGACTACGGTGTCTGTGTCACCAATCAGGAATATGGCGAGCGCAACTACGTACTGCAGCAGCAATTGCAGCAACTTACTGCCGAGTTATTGAGTCTGGGTGTCAGCGAGGAGACCATTACCGCCAGCCAAGAGTACTACACCCTGCCGCTAAGCGATGGCAAACTGCAGGAGCTGCTGGCCGATGTTACCGTCGCCAGCGTCACACCCGCCGTGTCGTATCAAGGCTATACAGGCAGGGATCTCTATCCTCACGCTGCAGGCTATCAGTGGAGTGTGGACAACTTCGGCCCCATTGTCATACCTGCCAAGGGTCTCACCATACAGCTCACTCTGCAGAATGTGGAACTTTACCGACGCGTCATCGTCAACTATGAACACAACACATTGGAAATCAACGATGACGTGATTCTCGTAAACGGAAAACCTGCCACCAGCTACACCTTTAGTATGGACTATTACTGGGAGATGGGCGACAATCGTCACAATAGCGTGGACAGTCGCTACTGGGGCTTTGTACCCGAGGATCACATTGTAGGTAAAGCCTCTTGGATTGTGTGGAGTAAGGACAAGGATCAGCCGCGCTTCCACCGCACCAGATGGAATCGCGTGTTGCGCCATGCCTCTAGATATTAACAGCTGCAAGGGTATCGAGAAAAAGTAGACATAGTATACAATTTTTTTGCATTTATTAAGTTAATATATCATTTTCAACTTAGAAAATATTACTAGCACCATAAAACTCCTTGAGCCATGAATTTAGGAATCAAACTTCTTGTGGCAGAAGACGACCCAAACCTGGGTACCATTCTGAAAGCTTATCTTACGCAGAAAGGCTTCACTGTCCATCTCACCGTGGATGGTCAGCAGGCACTGGACTTGTACCACGAAGACGACGATATTAGCGCCTGTATCTTGGATGTGATGATGCCTATCAAGGATGGTTTCACGGTCGCCAAAGAGATTCGGCGTATTGACAAACGTGTGCCAATCATCTTCCTCACCGCTAAGAGCATGGAGAGCGACAAACTGAAAGGCTTCGATATCGGTGCCGACGATTACATCACAAAGCCATTTAGCATGGAAGAACTGCACGCGCGTCTCAATGCAACGCTGCGTCGTACCTACGACGATAGCAAGCAGGAGAACAACATATTCTCCATAGGCAAATACACTTTCGACGCGTTGCACCAAACCCTCGTTATTGAAGGCATGGAACCACGCAAACTCACCAGCAAGGAAAACGATCTGTTGAAGATGTTCTGTCTCAACTTCAACCAGGTGGTGGACCGCAACAGCACACTGCAGAAGATCTGGAAGGATGATAGCTACTTCGCCGCACGCAGCATGGATGTCTACATCACCAAGTTGCGTAAATACTTGCACGATGACCCCACGGTGCAGATTGTCAACGTGCATGGTGTGGGTTTCCGGCTCACAAGCAATACCTGAAATATAGTGAACCAATAATTTGTAAGTCATGAAGCTAACACTCCTCGGCACGGGCACTTCGCAAGGAGTGCCCGTGGTTGCTTGCAACTGCCGTGTGTGCACTTCTACAGACCCCCACGACTGCCATCTGCGTACATCGGCACTTATAGAGACCGACGAGGGGTTCAACATCCTCATCGACATAGGACCCGACTTCCGCGAACAGATGCTGCGGTATCATGTCATGCATCTCGACACTATCCTCATCACACATGCACATCGCGACCATGTGGCGGGGCTGGACGACATCCGCAGTTACAACTACGTGCAACGACAGCCCATGAACCTATATGGCAACAAGTTCGCCATGCAGACCATCGAGCACGATTATCAATATATCTTCTCCAAACATCGCTATCCGGGGTTGCCAGAGGCCAACCTGTTAACGCTCACTAGCGACGAGATGCTGCATGTGGGACGGCAGATGGTGCAGCCTGTCAGTGGCCTCCACAAGGAACTCCCCGTGCTGGGCTATCGTATAGGACCTATAGGTTACCTTACAGACATGAACCACATCGACAGTGCCGAACTGCAGAAACTCATGGGCGTGCAGGTGCTGGTGGTCAACGCCTTGCGTCACGAACCCCACTTTTCCCACTTCTGCCTCTCCGAGGCACTGGAAGTGATAGCGGCGGTGAAGCCACAGCGAGCCTACCTCACCCACGTCAGTCATCAGATGGGATGCTACGCCGATGTCCAGCACGAGCTGCCGCAAGATGTCACCCTTGGTTATGACGGTCTTGTGGACGAGTTGCCTGTCAGCGACGCCAATTTCGAATGGCAGCCCAGTGGGTACACTCACGAATATCGGCTGCCGCCGCAGTTGTTACCACATGCCGACACGTCCTACGTAGGTCCCAGTTCATCTCCAGACGGCACACAGGTCAAGCCAACCCCTTCGCTGTATAAAGCCACTAGCAACGAAACATCACCGATAGGCGGTGTCTACACCCACAACGAGGACGGATCGCAACCATACTACAGCGACTCTTCGGCACTCCACAAGCAACAACCTTATAAAAACGAAAGCAACAGACATGCATTTCGTCACCTTTAACGTGCCTTATCCAGCCAACTATGGTGGTGTCATCGATGTCTATTACCGCATCCGCGCACTGTCGCAGTTGGGCGTGAAAATACATCTGCATTGCTACACCTACGGCCGTCCTCCGGCACCACAGCTGGAGATGTTGTGCGAGGATGTGCACTACTATCGTCGTGTCACGTTGCCTCACAAACTGCTCTCACACGAACCCTATATCGTCAGCAGCCGCCACTCCCGCCAGTTGCTGCAGCTGCTGCTGCAGGACAACGAGCCAGTGCTGCTGGATGGACTTCACTGCTGCTGGCTGCTGCCGCTGCTGCGGCAGACGAACCCTGCACGCATCATCTTGGTAAGGGCACACAACGTGGAACATCATTATTATGCCCAGTTGGCACAGAGCGAGAGCCTTCCCCTGCGGCGTTGGTACTTGCGCAGCGATGCCCGCAAGCTGGAACGCTATGAACCTGTGCTGCACTATGCCAGCCACATCCTTGCCATCAGCCCAGGCGATTGGAAATATTTCCTCCAGCAGCAATATGCTCCCGTCACGCTGGTTTGCGGCAGTCACGGCTGCGACGAACTCACGATTCCCACGGGCTTCGGACGCTTTGTGCTCGTGCATGGCGACCTCTCAGTTGCAGACAACCAGCGTTCTGTCCTCCTGCTGTTAGACCAGGTGGTGAGCCAGGTACAGCAACCCTTCGTCATCGCTGGTAACAGGCCGTCGCGTCATCTCCAGGCCGCCGTGCGCCGCTACCCCAACGTTACCCTCGTCGCCAGCCCGTCGGACGACAAGATGCAGGAACTGCTGGCACAGGCACACGTGTGCCTGTGCCACACGAATCAGGCTACGGGCATCAAGCTGAAGCTGCTCCGTGCACTTTATTCCAGTCGCCACTGCCTGGTGAACAGCCTCATGGTGCAAGGCACCGACCTCGCCCCGCTGTGTGCCGTTGCCGACACCCCTGCCGCCATGGTCATCGCCCTAAACGACCTCTTCCTTCATCCCCTCACTCATCAGCAGCAACAGCAGCGACGCCTATTTCTCTCCCAGCATTACGACGATGCTCTCAGTGCTGCTGTGATAAAAAGGCTGCTGGAGGAGTGATTGGGTGATTTCAGCGGACTTTCATTTAGGACATCCTATCCCCATTGGCTGAAGCCATGTTCTGCTCAGTATTAATGCATATTTTGGGTATTGCGCGGATAATCATAATACCTTACGCATTCATTGTTACAAAACCACTGGTTGATAACCAAAGTGATAAAGTTGCTTTAGAACGAAAACTTTTTTCACAGGAAGAAAAAAATATGTATCTTTGTAATCTATTAGCATTGGCTGTGAATGCCTTAACGATTTGTGAAACAATCAAGTAGTGCAAATGAAGAAATACTTTTTTGTCTTGTTGTCGGCAATGTTGTTGGCGTTTGCCGCGCAGGCACAAGTCACCGACCTTGGTGTGCGTGCTGCGGCAGGGGCCTCGTGGGTGGGTGACGATCTGCTTACTTCGTCGCCAGTTATCAGCGGCAGCATAGGCGGTATCGCCAACATCGGTCTTCTTAATACCAACACTTCCTACAGCAACAACCTGTTCTTCCAGACTGGGCTGCTGCTCACGCGACGCGGTACCAACTTTTCGCAG
>CAMURW010000099.1 GCA_947097635.1 uncultured Bacteroidales bacterium | reverse complement strand
GCGCCAAGGAGAACATCATCATCGTCACCACCGACTCCATGAAAGAGTATGTGGCCAAACAACTGCCGGGACTAAAGCCCTACCAAGTGCTCTGCGAGCCGCAACGCCGCAACACAGCACCCTGCATAGCCTACGCTGCTGCCATCATCCGCGACATAAACCCACACGCCAACGTTGTCGTGGCACCCAGCGACCACGCCATCTTCGGCGAAAAAGAGTTCCGCCAGAATCTCGGCAACGCCATCGACATAGTGGACCAGCACGAATGGATAGTAACATTGGGAGCACAACCCACCAACCCAAACACCAAATACGGCTACCTGCAGTTCAACCTGGCCCCGGCCGTGGACAGCCTCAAGGAACTCCACAAGGTAATTACCTTCACCGAGAAGCCGCCAGTAGAGATGGCAGCACAGTTCATCTCCTCGGGTGAGTTTCTGTGGAACAGCGGTATCTTCGTGTGGAACCTCTCCACGCTGCAGAATGCTCTGGACAACTATCTTCCGCAGCTCGCCAAGGTCTTCGGCGACGTGCACTTCGACACGCCGCAGCATCGTATCCGCAACATCTACCAGTCCATCGACCCCATCAGCATAGACTATGGCATCATGGAAAAAGCCGAGAACGTCTACTGCCTCAAAGCCTCCTTCGGCTGGAGCGACGTGGAAACATGGGACAGCCTATACAACGTGCTGCCCAAAGACAGCAGCGGCAACGCCGCAGCAGGCAACGAAACCCTCTTCTACAACAGCCGCGGCACCTTAGTGCACCTGCCCGCCAACAAAACAGCTGTGGTGAACGAGCTGAACGACTATCTGGTGGTGGAGCACGACAACGTGCTACTCATCTGTCCCCGCGGCAACGAAGACCTGCTGATAAAATTCGCCAGCGAGCTGGCAGTGAAAGAAATGGCGGGGGATAGTCTGCGACAACTCACAAAGTTCGAATAATAAAACAATCACATAACAATGAAACGTTTTGAAATAGTTAATCTGCTGAAAAACGATGTCAGCGAACTGCTGAACACTACCATCAATGTGAAAGGATGGGTGCGCACAAAACGCGGCAACAAACAGGTTGCCTTTATTGCCCTCAACGACGGCAGCACGATACTGAACCTACAGATTGTGGCCGATTTGGCCAAGTTTCCCGAAGACACGATGAAACGTATCACCACGGGGGCCAGCCTCAACATCACGGGACAACTGGTGAAGAGCCAAGGACAGGGACAGAGCGTGGAGGTGCAGGCCGATACCATAGAAATCTACGGCGACTGCGACCCTCTCACCTTCCCACTGCAGAAGAAAGGCCACACCATGGAATTTATGCGCACAGTGGCACACATGCGTCCTCGCTCCAACACCTTCAGCGCCGTGTTCCGCATACGCCACCACATGGCTATTGCCATCCACAAGTATTTCAACGACCACGGTTTCTACTATTTCCACACGCCTCTGGTCACTGCCAGTGACGCAGAAGGCGCCGGCGATATGTTCCAAGTCACCACGTTGAACCTCGACGACCTGCCACGCACCCCAGACGGCAAGGTGGACTACAGCGAGGACTTCTTCGGAAAATACACCAGCCTCACCGTCAGCGGACAACTGGAAGGCGAACTAGGAGCCACATCGCTGGGCAAGATATACACTTTCGGCCCTACCTTCCGCGCGGAAAACAGCAACACGCCACGCCACCTCGCGGAATTCTGGATGATAGAACCCGAAATGGCCTTCTACGAGCTAGAAGACGACATGGACCTCGCCGAAGACTTCCTGAAATACCTCATCCAATACGCCCTGGACAACTGCGAGGACGACCTGGCTTTCCTCAACGAACGCATCGACAAGGAACTGCGGCAGCGGCTGCACTTCGTGCTGGAGCATCCTTTCCAGAGACTCAGATACACCGATGCCATAGACATACTGCTGAAGGCAGACCAAAAGTTCGAATTCCCCGTATACTGGGGTGTGGACCTGCAGAGTGAACACGAGCGCTATCTCGTGGAGAAGCATTTCAAACGCCCTGTCATCCTTATAGACTATCCCAAGGAAATCAAAGCCTTCTACATGAAACAGAATGCCGACGGCAAGACCGTAGGCGCCATGGATGTCCTCTTCCCCAAAATTGGCGAAATCATCGGCGGCAGCGAACGCGAATGGGACTACAACAAGCTGGTAACAACCATCAAGGAACGCGGTATGAACCCCGACAACTACGGCTGGTATCTGGACACACGTCGCTGGGGCAGCGTGCCTCACAGCGGCTTCGGCGTCGGCTTCGAACGCCTCATGCTCTTTATCACCGGTATGGCCAACATCCGCGATGTCATCCCCTTCCCCCGCACCCCCAAGACAGCAGAGTTTTAATCAACTTTGCCGTAACGAACAATGGGTAATTCATTGCTAATTGTCGAACATGTTCGAAGAACAATATATGCGTCGCTGTTTTCAGCTAGCCCACCAGGGGTTGGGACGTACCCGCCCCAACCCCTTGGTGGGCTGTGTCATCGTAAAAAACGACAGCATCGTCAGCGAGGGGTACCATCAGGAGATAGGACACGACCACGCAGAACGTAACGCCATCCTCCACTGTCCCCATCCCAAAGAGCTGGCAGGCGCCACGCTGTATGTCAACCTGGAACCCTGCGCACACTATGGTCTCACGCCACCTTGCACCACCCTGGTGGCAGAAAGCGGGGTGACACACGTGGTAGTGTGCAACGACGACCCCAACCCCAAAGTACAAGGACGCGGCTACGACATACTACGACAGAAAGGGATAGCCGTTACCACGCACGTGCTGGAACAGGAAGGGCGTTTCCTCAACCGCCGCTTCTTCACCTTCATGGAGCAAGGACGCCCCTACATCATCCTGCGCTGGGCGCAGACGGCAAACGGCTTTATGGACATAGAAAGACCCTCGCAGCAGCAATACTGGATTACCAACAACGCGCTGAAGCAACTCAATCACCGCTGGCGTACCGAGGAAGCCGCCATCCTGGTGGGCAGCCAAACGTTCCTCAACGACCAGCCCCAGCTCACCGCACGCCTGTGGAGCGGCAACCAGCCCCAACGTTTCGTGCTAGACCGCCGCGGCAGGATAGCGGAACGCCCTGAGTGGAACATCCTGCGCACCCCAACGCTGCCAGAAGCCATACACTGCATTGCCGACCGCAAAATACAAAGCCTCATTGTGGAAGGCGGACGCACCCTGCTGGATGCCTTCATCCAAGAGGGCCTTTACGACGAAATCCGCATCATGCAAGCACCCGTGCTCTTCCATAACGGCACACCAGCACCCACCCTGCCCCCACGCCACGCCACTTCCTACACCCACCAAGCCTTCGGCGACAACACCCTGGACACATATTATTACTTAGGATAGCGACCACATCATGGACATCTTCCGCACCATAGTATCTCCCTCCGAAGGACTATACAAGGAGAAAGGCAGCAAGTTTCTGGCCTTCGCTTTCCCCATCGGCAGCACTGCCGCCAAACAAAGACGCACAGCCTCCATAGAAAACAAGGAAGAAGAAATTAAGACACTACTGGATGCCAAGCGCAAAGAGTACTTTGACGCACGTCACCATTGCTACGCCTACATCCTGGGGGCCAACAAGGCAACTTGCCGCATGAACGACGACGGCGAGCCTTCCGGCACTGCCGGCAAACCCATCCACGGACAGCTGCTCAGCCTAAATCTCACCGATGTGCTGGTGGTAGTGATACGCTACTTTGGAGGTGTCAAACTGGGAGTATCGGGCCTCATCAACGCCTATAGGACAGCGGCTCGCAACGCACTAGACCACGCCACCATCATAGAGAAAACCATCGACGTACGCTACCGTGTGGACTTCCAGTATCAGCAGATGAACGACGTGATGCGTATACTGAAACAATATGACCTTGTGCCACAAAATCAGCAATACGACCAGCAATGCTCCATCCAGTTCGCCATCCGCAGCAGCCTTTCGGACCAGGTGCAGGAAAACTTTATCAACCTTCGCACTGTCACCATTCGGCAACTACCATCCTAAAGCCCCATGCCACTCACTTTCCGCAAATGCACTGACCACGACTTTCCCCGGCTTCTCTCCCTTCAGGAAACTATCTTCGCCACCTTGCCCGACGCTGCCCTCCTGCGCCACAACACCCCCGAGATGCTGCGCTCCTGCCTTGCCGACCCACACATCACAATAGGAGCCTGGGACGGCGACACCCTCGCCGCTGCCAGCATCCTCTACCTTCCGCAGTACCCAGCAGAAGACTTAGCACTGGCTTACGCCCCCGATCTTCCCGACACCGGCGTTTTCGCACGCCGCGCCAACAACAAACTCTGCATGGTGTTGCCAGCCTATCGCGGCCACCACTTGCAGTTGCACCTCGGCTGGATGATAGAACAAGAAGCCTATCAGCGCGGCATACGCGTGCTGTGTGCCACTGCCAGCCCCCATAACGCCGCCAGCTGTCGCAATCTGGAGAGACAGGGCTACAGGCTTCACTGCCAGATAGTCAAATACGGCTATCTCCGCAACCTCTACGTCAAATCGTTAGACACCACAATAAAATGATTACCCTCCTCATCATTATCATCACCACGCTAACCAGCCTCCTGTGCTTCAAGGGCAGGCTGGACGTGAACAATCTCCTTTTCAATGCACACGACGTGTGGCACGGCAAGCAGTGGTACCGTCTCTTTTCCAGCGGCCTCGTACATGGCGGCTGGGGACACCTCATCTTCAATATGATTACCCTTCTCTTCTTCGGCAGGGTGGTGGAAACGTATTTCGGCACGCTGTTCGGCAGTGCCACCGGCGGCGTATTATACTTGTTCTTCTACGTCAGCGCCATAGCCATAGCCAGCCTCTGGGATCTCGTCAAACACAAGGACGACGGCAGATACAACGCCTTAGGAGCCTCGGGAGCCATCTCGGCAGTCCTCTTTGCCAGCATCCTATTCGAGCCGAAGATGGGCATATACCTCTACCTCATTCCTATCCCCATCCCTGGCTATATCTTCGCACCGCTGTATCTGGTCTACTGTTGGCACATGTCCAAGCACAACCTCGACAACATTGGCCATTCTGCGCACTTCTGGGGTGCTGTGTACGGTCTCTTGTTTCCTTTGCTGTGCCACCCCGCCCTGCTGCACCATGCCCTCAACGCGGTGGGACTATAGCGTCCCCACCTCCCTTTAAGTAGAGGAAACAACTCGTGGTTTCAACAAAAAGTCGTATCTTTGCGAACATCTAAGTGGTGAAAACTCACGGCATCGGAGGCTTATAATATATTAATTTACAGTATTCTAAAATGCAGATACGAGAATATGCACACACACTAAATATTACAGAAAGGACACTGATTATTAATGAAAGCAGACACTTACAAGGACAAAGGGTTGCGAAATGCCATGGTGAGCCATCTCCGCAGCATTGGCATCAGTGACGAGACGGTGCTGGAGGCCATGAGGCTGATACCACGGCAATGGTTTATTGCATCGGGGCTGGAGAACATGGCCTACGAAGACCGCGCGCTGCCCATAGGCTGTGACCAAACAATATCACAGCCCTCCACAGTGGCATACCAAACGCAGCTGCTATTGCTGAAGGCTGGCATGAAAGTGCTGGAGATAGGCACCGGAAGCGGGTATCAGACGGCTGTGCTGTGCGCCATGCGTGCCAAAGTGTACACCGTGGAACGCCAAAAAGGCCTCTTCGACGCTGCCAAGCTGCTGTTCAGCGAAACACCATATCATCCCCACTGCTATCTGGGCGACGGCTACAAAGGGCTGGTGGAGGTGAACTACGGACCCTACGACCGCATCCTCATCACCTGCGGAGCACCCAGCGTACCCGCCAGCCTGCTCAGCCAGCTGAAAGTGGGCGGCATTATGGTGATTCCGGTAGGCAGCGGGGACACGCAGGAGATGCTGCGGGTGACGAAAAATGGCGACGAACAGTACGATGTGGAACGTTTCGACA
>CAMURW010000098.1 GCA_947097635.1 uncultured Bacteroidales bacterium | reverse complement strand
CTGTCGGTGACAAAGCGACCTTCTACCCAGTCGCTGGCGGAAACGCTGTCGCACACGGCGCGCAGGCGGTATGTGTACTCGGTAGCAGGGGCGAGACCCGTCACGGTGTAGGTAAGAGCACTCACAGTGACCTCTGCGGGCCACTCGGGGGCCGTGGTGGCCTTCACTGCCAGTTTGTAGGTTTCTGCGGCACCTGTCCAGTTGAGGATAGCATTCTGGTAGGTTGTGGCGATGTTGCCCATCACGGGAGCTTCGCAACGCACTGTGCTGTTCCAGATGTGGATATTGTCGATGACGGCGGAAGGATCATTTTGCACAGATCCATCGTTGCGCCACACGAACACGAAGTGGTACCCCCCCGCGCTGTCCAGATGTATGCTGTCGTTCACATGCTGCCATGTGCTCTGGATGTTCAGTTTGCTGCCGCCGTCCAGTGCTATCCAGCCGGTGGGCAGACTAGAGGTGCCGAAGTCCAATGGAGCGGTAGAGCCTGCAACCAGTGCCTGGCTGCCGGGGATGAGTGCCACACGCACGTAGTCGTAGTAGCTTTCGCCCTGGCACTTCCAGTCGAAGCTGTAGTACGTCATGCCGCTATCCATATTGATGTCTATGGTAGCATAGTCCACCGAAGCAGTATTGGTGTAGGAAGCAGTGGCACCGTTGTTGTTGGAGATATATAGAGCATGACCAGCAGCATTGGCGCTATCGCAGTTTTCAGCTGCACCTATCACCCATTTGTTGGGGTTGGAGCCGTTTTGCAGGTATACTGTGTTGTAAAGTGCAGTATTCTCGAAAGTAAGCGCTATCGGCAAGTCGTGCGAAATGTTGAGCGTGGGCAGCGTAGCCATGGACCAATCGCTGCTGTCGCCGATGTTGCACACTTGACGCACATAGACATCGTAGCCCGTGGCATAGTTGAGACCCGTGATGACAACTGGCTTGCTGGTGGCGAAGAAGGAGGTACCTGTGCCAAGCGTGAATCCAGTGGCTCCATATTCCACCTCCCACTGCGAGCAGGTGGTGACGTCGTCCCATGTCACACCCAGCTGTGTGGTGGAGGTAGTGGCAGCATCGGGACGTATGTTCAGCACGTGGACGCAGCTAGGTATATAGTCCACCACCAGAGAATCGAGATAGAAACTAGGATAAGCATCATACGTCTTCAGTGCGATATACTTATTGGCAGTGGAGCCGTTGTAGAGAGACAGATAGGTGGTGAAACGGGTAGGCGTGTAGCCCGGACCTATGATTGTGTCGATGCCCACGAAGGAGGCCTCGCAGCCTGCGGTGTTGCTGTCCACCAAACCTATAGCCAAATGATAGATTCCGCTCATAGTAAGATCAAAACTCATCATCAGGCTGTCCAGACTGGTGCCCATCTCCGGCAGCACAACAATGGATGGACCGGATGCATGCAACGTGTTGGGGCCTGCAGAGGCATAATAGGAGTGGGTGTAGATATTCGGAAGCGTAGTTCCCGTGCCAGAGCCATACCAGCATATGGGCAGCATGCCACTGCTGGTGCTTAACCCGTTCTGGGGCAGGTAGCCATATTCGAAATTGGTGGCGTAAGGGATGCTTACGGCACCACATTCCGTCTGGAACATATTATAGTTGGTGAAAGCAGTGGTGTCGCTTCCGCACACCGCAGCGACATACACGTCGTAGGCCTCGGAAGGCTGCAGATTATTGATAGTGAAGGCAGGGGTGCTCACCATGCTGCGCGTGCCAGTACCCAGCATGAAACCGGCGATGCCATATTCCACTATGTATTGTGTAGCGGCAGTGCCGCCGTACCACGCCAGTGCAATGCTGCTGCTGGTGGTGGCAGTGGCATGCACGTTGTAAGGCACTGCACAGGCTTCGGCCACTTTCACTTCCAGATTTGTCATAAAAGTTCCTACTGCGCTGTTGCCATAGAAAGCCAGACGTCCCGTAGCAGTAACATTGCTAAGGTTAATATTTGCATGCCACGGCGTGCAACGAGGATTGCAGACAGTATCTATAGGCACGAAGGTGCTGAAAGAGTTCACATCGCCGATTATGCCGACGATGATACTTGAGTTACGGTCATTGCCATAGAAATCGAAGTCCACCTGCAGCGTGTTGAGAGCGGCATCCAAGTGGGGCAGCACGATGTAGGCACCGTTCATAAGTTGTACGAGAGGACCTACCGTGGCATCCACGCCGGCCATAGGCATGGCGGAACCCGTAGTGGCGCTCACCCAGCAGGGGCGTTGGAACTCATTGTTGTTAAAGCCAGCAAAATTCTCGGAGAAAGGCAATGCCACGTTGCCACAAGCGGTAGCGAAGATCGAGGTGATGCTTACACTGTCGATGTCGCTGCACAGCGAAGTGAGGCGTACGTCGTAACTGCGGGCGGTGAGTAGATTGCTGAGGACCATGCTTGTGGCTGCCGTATTGGCAGCTGCTACAATCCAGCTGGCATCGCCGCTTAGGCGGTATTCCACCTTCCAGGAAGTCTCGCTGTTACCCGCAAACCACTGAAGGTCAATGCTGTTTATGCTGTTGCCTGTGCTGATGACGATAGGGGGCAGGCAACCCTCTGGTGCGGGACAGACGGTGCCGAACATAGTCACAGGCATGCTGACGTCGCCACTGGCTCCCGTGCTGCCCAGTTCATAGTTCGTGTTGTCGCTGTAGGCATACGCCACTAAGCCGCTGCGTACCGAGTTGGTGGCAAAATCAGGATAGGGATATGTGTATGAGCCCGTGTTCCTATCCACGATGACAGAGAGGTTCTGAGCCGTGTCATGAATAAAAGGAGTATCGAAGGGGATGTATGTCCAGCCTTCGCCGCCAAAGGTGACGGCGCGGTTATTCACCACTCTCACCATGCCGGCGGAGTCGAAATCGGAAAGGTGCGTGGCCGTAGTGTTGGCAAGATAGATGTCCAGCACTTCCTCGGTGTTGGTACCTTGGTACACATAGAAACCTATGCCTGTGATTGTGTCGCTGGGGGCGGCGATGTCATGGGTGTAAAGCATCTGCGACATACTATAATTGTAGAAGCCATACATAGGGGTATAAGGACTGTATTCCTCACCGTCCCACTGCATCTTTCCGCAATCGCCTACGGTAGAGAGAACCATAGCGGTGCCATTGCCGTAGGTATCGGCACAGGAAGGTGTCACCTCTATGTCGTAACTCACGCCGTTCCGCAGGTTCAGTATCTGATAATAGGTTTCATTGGTGGAATCCGATGTCCATAGGCTGTCGTCACTCAGCTTGTAATTGATAATGTACTGTCCTGCGGGGTCGCCTTCGCTGCTTGGGGTCCAAGACACGACGCAATATGCGTCGGCTGCGTTGTACTGCGCGGTGAGGTTTTCCACACTCATGCAGGCTGGCAGCGTGGCGAATCTGAAAGCGAACTCAGTGCCGCTGGCGGCAGCGTCGCACTCGGTACGCACCCAGCCATAATAGGTGGTATTGGCTTCCAAACCTGTCAGCGTCAACGGGCTGGATGTGCCCTGCACACTGTCCTGGATGGTAAGCATATCATTGTATGTGCTATAGAACACCGTGTATCCGGCAGGAGAGGCACCTGTGGGGACAGTCACCACCACATCGGCGCTATTGAAAGTGCGGTTGGTGGCATAGGCATCGGTGACCACGGGGCATCCTGTGTTCTGGTAGACAGTGAGGTCGTCGAAATAGAAATAGTTGCCCGTGCTGTCCAACCAGAAAGTGATGATGCCAGGATGGCCGGCAGCGGGGCTCATGTCCACCACGTAGTTGTCCCAACTGGCATACGAACTGGGACGCAGTGTGTCCACAGGGAAGAAGGCACCAGAGTCGTCAGTAACGCCTATCACGGCCACAGAGCCATAGTATTCGGATCCTCTACGAGCACGGAAGGATACTACAAGGCTATCCACGGGAACTTCGAAAGCAGGAAGGAAGGCTTTCACGTCATAATCGCTGTACTGATGTATGTCCATAAGGCGGTTGCCACCTTCGTTGTACACACGGGCATAATAGCCACTGCCCAGCAGGTCGGAGGTTGCCCAGCAATGAGGCAATGCACCGGCGGTTTCACTCTCGAAATCGTTGCGGTAAGGCATCTCGTTGCGCAGTATCACACCGCAGGGCGTGGTGAAGTAGGTAGACATCACCATAGAGGTGTCTCCGTGTGTTGCAGCACAGTCGGTGAATACAAATACGTTATACCGCATGCCCGTGCGCAGGCCGGTGAGGACAACACTGGTGTCCGTGGTATGAACCATAGAACCGAAGCCTTGGGTGAAGTTGCCAAGGCCATACTCCACGATATATCCGTCGTTGCCATCCACGGAATTCCAGCTTACTATGGCAGTATCGCTGTAAACAGTGTCCACCTGGAGGTTGCTCACTGGCATGCAGTCTGGTTTGTACTGCAGTAGCAAATCATCGATAAAAATATAGGGATATTGATTGTTGTTATTGCCGGTGAATGCAATGGTAAGATAATGGCCAGGCAGGCTGTCATGGTCGAAAGTAGCGACATGGCGCTGCCATTGGTATCTCTCCTGATCTACGGTGATGGTGTCGATGCCATAGAAAGTATTGAAGTTGGTGGGGTCGCTCATCACGCCGATTGTAAGGTCGGGGCGATAGGAGTCGTAAATTCGCATATGCATGAATGAAAGCATCAGGCTGTCCAACGAGGCTGCAAAGCCAGGCATAACGACGTAGGCATAGCTTGAAGAGCTGCCAGAATACATATTCAGGCTCTTGTTTCCACTGTAAGCATAGTTGCCAGCGGCACTGGGGTAGTTGCCAGGGTTGCCCATGTAGTCGACATAGTTCGTGCCTCTCTTCCAACAGGGCGCAATACTGCTGGCGGTCCAGGTCTCGAAACTTTCAGAAAAAGGAAGAGCATCGTAGCCCAGATCCACGCAGGCCGTCATAATAGTGCCGGTACGGGCAATGCTGCTGTCGCCAGCATCGCAGAGAGCTGTGATGGCAAAATAATAGAGTGTGCTCGGGGTGAGGTCTGTGAAGGTGGCGGACGTGGCAGTCACCATTTGACCTTCGGCCATACCCGTGTGGGGTGCGAAATAGTTGTTTGCCAGTTCCACATACCAGCTGGTAGCAGTGCCTACCTCGTCCCAGGATACAGTCACAGAGTTGCTAGTAACGAGAGTGGAAACGTTACACACGCGCGGGCAGGAGACGATGGGACGCACGAAGGTGTAACGCCAGCCACGCTGCGGGTAAGGAGGAATGGTGACATTAGTCTTGCTAGCGGCAAGAGCGGGGGCACTGTAGCTGCCGCTGACAAAGTCACACACTCCGTGGTTGAAGATACCTGTGGCGTACATTGCGTAGACGCTGCCGCTGGAGGTGGTGTCGAACACTATCTCTATATTACCATTCTGATGAAGAATGTATTGATAAGTGTTGTAGCTGTAGGGCGCACTATAGGTGCTAAGGCCACGGTACTCTATTATAATCATGGAGTCGCCGGAGGCATCGGCCTGCACCTGATAAAGGCCTACGTCACCAGTGTGGTGATTCATGTGGCCATCGGCATCCAGGAAAGCGACGACTCCGTCTCTGGCACTAGTCGTTATAGTGGTGCTGCTGGCGGTGGAGCCAAAATAGAGAAAGCCGTTGGCGCTGCAGGACAGCGTCCACCCTCTGGCAAAAACATCCTCACCAAAAGGGAAGGCGAAAGGCACTGTCACCGAGGCTTGACCATCGTCGGTCGAGGAAAACTCAAGCGTGTCGCCCGTAGCAGCAATAGACGTGAAAACGGAGGACAAAGTGTCGAATTCCAAAGTATAGGTATCCACGCTCTGTCCTTGCGTCACCCACGGCACCGCAATAATGGTTGCCGCAAATAACATCTTTCGTAAGAACTTTTTCATAATGATAAAAGGTTTAGTTTATAAATAAATTTATTTTTATTGTCGCTCTCGGCATACACATCAAGCTTAAAATTTTCTTTCTTTACAAAGTCGCGTTCTTGCCCTGTGCCAAAGACGCGGAACTTTTTCAAATGAAACTCAAGGCAAATATACACAGTTTATGCGA
>CAMURW010000097.1 GCA_947097635.1 uncultured Bacteroidales bacterium | reverse complement strand
AGCAGCGCGACATGCTGGCGCAGGTGCAGGTGCGCAATGTGCATCATCTCTATTTCCGTATCGCCAAATACGTGGAACCCGACTACGGGAAAGATAACCAATGGTTCTTCGCCAAGCTGCCCGTGCTGAAAAGCTGGGAGCAGGAGTTGGAACTGCAAACGGACTACAGCAGCCAAAAAGCGATGAGCTATATTCCCGCCATGCCGGCAGGCAAATATTATGTGATGGTGAGTCACGGCGCCGATTTCGCTAAAGAAGGGATGGTGTTCAACACCATCACGGTGTGCGATGCGGTGTTGGTAAACGTGGGAGGCGAGGACGACAAAGTTGTTACCCTCTGCTTGGTGAACCGCATGGATGGAGAGCCCATCAAGGGGGTGACGGTGAACCTGGTAGAGGATTCCAGACGAAAAAAGAGCAAGGTGCTGGAGTCCGCTGTCACTGACAGAGATGGCCTTGTGACATTCAGCAAGGCGGCAGGCTACGGCAACCAGGCCAAATGTACCTACCACGGAGTAGAGGTGACCCTCGTCGAAGTGTATCGCCACAAACAGTCGCGCGACACCTCGGAACAATGGTACATCCTCTTGGACCGCCCCGTCTACAAGCCTGGCGAAAGTGTGAGTTACACGGCGGTGAAATGCAAGACCGACTTCCACACCTACGCTTGGACTCAGCAGGGCGAAAGCGTAACAGTGACGTTAAGTGACGTGAACTTCAAGAAACGCAGCCATCAGCAGAAAACCACCGATGCCTTTGGGCAGATACACGGCTCCTTCGTGTTGCCGCAGGATGCCCTGCCGGGCAACTGGACGATAGGGGTGGGCCAAGGAAATATGGTGGCATTCTCTGTGCAATACTACAAGCAGCCCAAGTTTGCAGTGCAGTTGCCGGTCGACAGTGCAGCACATCGGTTCGGCATGCCTGTGGAAGTGAAAGGCATCGCGTTGTCCTATGCCGAGATGCCCGTGGACGGTGCCAAGGTGGAATGGTGTGTGACGAGAAGGCTGATGCGCCCCTTGTGGTGTCGGTGGCATGTCCCCCTGCCGGAGCAGGATGTTACCGTGGCCAGCGGCAGCACCCTCACGTCACAAGACGGAAGTTTCCTGTTCACCTTCGTGCCGCTGCCGGACAGCGACATGGAACTCTCCTCCAAGCCCAGCTTCTGCTACGAAATCTCTGCCAAGGTGACCGACCTCAACGGCGAGGTGCATGAACAACGGCGCATGCTCTGCGTGGGATACCAGAACAGCGGCATCGTGCTGGCAGGCGGCAATGTGGCCTCCTTCGACCAGGTGACATATCAATATCTGAACCTGGAAAATCAGCCCCTGGAAGGCGACATGCAGGTGGTGGTGGAAGAGCTACGTCAGCCCTCCGTCCCCAAACTGTCCACGGGTCTCGCGGCAGGATACGCACAGTCCATGAGTCACGAGGAATATGTACGCCGCTATCCCTATTACGTCTATTCCGAGGACGAGCTGGACATGACCCGCTGGACAGTAGTGCGCACAGTCCTTCGTTCCCGTCATCATGCCTCCGCAACTGCGAGGAACGAGGTAGCGCTGCCGGTGTTGTCTTCTGGAGTGTATCGTGTTACCATAAGCACTGTGACGCATCAGGGCGACACCGTGACATCGTCACAGGAATATATCTACACAGCCCCCGAAGAACGCCGTGTGCAGGGCGTTGGCCTGCTGTGGCATCAGTTAAGCAGCCATGAGGCCGAGGTGGGGGAGACCGTGATGCTTCGGGTGGGAACCCGTTTCCGGGACGTGGAGGTGATCTATGTCATGGAGATAGACGGCGTGCGTCAGCAATATCGTCGTTTGCGTCTCAGCAATGGGATTTCCACCATCGGCATTCCAGTGACCGAAGAGATGAGAGGCGGCTTCAACATATATCTTTTCACTGCCAAAGAAGGCAGCACGGAGAGGTGGAGCGCGAGGGTAGAGGTGCCCTACAGCAACAAGCATCTGGATGTGCGTTTCGTCACTTTCCGCGACAAGCTGGAACCCAGTCGGCAAGAAACCTGGACATTGCGGGTGGACGCTTTCCAAGCAGCGGTACCGGCGCACTCCGTGCGCATGATGCTAACGATGTACGATGCCGCACTGGACGCCTACGGCAATCTGGGCTGGAATCTCATGCCCTGGCGTGCCAACAGGGGCCCCGAACATAGTATGTTCAATGGCTACGGTGGCATGGCAAGCAGCTCTGATTACCTCGTATGCCCCCAATATGTATCTGGAATCAGCGTCCCGCTTTGCCGCTATCATCTAAAGCAGGGCAGTTTCGGCTATTACAATATGTATGGCGGAGGTCGACCTTTGTATTCCCGCATGGCTAAGGGTGCACAGACGGCGGAGACGTACCTCAGCATGGTGGAAAATGACATGGCAGAGGAGAACGTTGCTGCGGACGGCGCAGCGGGCATCAGCCTTAGCGAGCAGAAAGTAGTGGAAGCAAATGGGGAACCTCTCGGCATCACCGCCGTTCCGCCCCAGACAAAGACCACCGAAACACCTGTTCAGATACGTCGGAACCTCAGCACTCTCGCTTTTTTCAACCCTACGCTGAGCACCGACTCCGCAGGCTGCGTCAGCCTTACTTTCACAGTGCCCGAGTTGCTCACGCGCTGGCATATCGAAGGGGTCGCTTATACCCGGCAGATGCAGACTGGCACGCTGCAGGCCAGCGCCGTCACCACCAAGGAGATAATGGTGGTGCCCAACGTGCCGCGTTTCCTGCGCCAGGGCGACCAGATGGACTTTCTGGTGAAGGTGAGCAACGCCACGGACGAGCCGCAAGAGGTGGAGGTGACCCTGGAACTGGCGGATGCCGCCACGGGGAAGACTTTCTTCGTGCAGAGACAAAATCAGCATGTCGATGGCTGCAGCAGCTGTCCCGTCACCTATTCCTTCTCCGTGCCAGGCCACATCTTCGCCTGCACCTACCGCGTGGTGGCAAAGGGAAAGAATCACAGCGACGGTGAACAGGACGTTATCCCCGTACTCTCCAACCGCATGCTGGTGACGGAGGGCATGAGTATATATGTCAACGGCAAGGGCGAGAAGCACTGCACCCTGCAGCCCCTGCGGCGCGACATGGATGCCCTGACCACGGACAAGAACACCACCCTGCAGCCTCATCGTCTTACCGTGGAGATGACCGCCAACCCCATCTGGTACGCCATCCAGGCGCTGCCATACGTGGAAGACCACGCCAACCCCAGTTGCATTTTCTTGGCCAACAGCATCTATGCCAACACCCAGGGAAGCAGCATAATGAAATGGAACCCCGAAATAGAACAGGTGTTTACAAACTGGAGGCAAGCAGAACCCGATGCCCTTACCAGCAAGCTGGAACGGAACGAGGACATCAAGCAGACCGTCCTGCGGGAGACCCCTTGGTTGCGCGACGGCAACAATGAGACGGTACGTATGCGCCGCATAAGCACTTTCTTCGACAAGGAACTGCTGGAGAAGAATATCGCAGGAAACACCTCCAAACTCGCAGACGCACAGCGCCCCGACGGCTCGTGGAGCTGGATGCCCGGCGGCAGTCAGGGCAGCGAATATGTCACCAGTTACATACTGAAGACATACGGACGCATTGCCGCCATTCAGGATAATGCGGCTGGTGGAGAAGGGCAGTGGATGGGGGAGCATGGCAAGATGCTGAAGAAAGCCATGAAGTACGTGGACGAGGAGAACTACAAATACTACTTAGAGTGTAAGAAACACCCGGGATGGACACCCTTCAACATCGACTACCTATATATGCGCAGCTTCTATCC
The DNA here is from genome assembly GCA_947097635.1 of uncultured Bacteroidales bacterium. Taxonomy (GTDB): domain Bacteria; phylum Bacteroidota; class Bacteroidia; order Bacteroidales; family P3; genus Colimorpha. Next base: position 2,258 of record CAMURW010000097.1, on the reverse strand, counting down.
CGCCGATAAACTCACCGGAAACAACCTCACCGCCTACAACTTCTTCTACAACAACGCCCTGAAGAACAGCAAGCAGATAAAAGACCTCTACTCGCAGGCACAGCTGGCACTGGTATTTCACCGTCACGGTGACACCCAAGCGGCCAAGGACCTCGTCCGCCGCCTCAGGGAGTGCAGCCTCACCAGCGACGAAATGGGGATGTACTGGCGCGACAACGTGAGCGGCTACTTCTGGAACGAGCGTCCCATAGAGGTGCAGAGCCTGCTGATAGAAGTCTTCGAAGAGGTAACGGCGGACGACAAAGACAGCCCCGCCCTTATGCGCCAGTGGCTGCTGAAGCAGAAACAGACCACCAGTTGGAACAGCGACGTGGCCACAGTGAATGCCATCGCGGCACTGGCAGGAAAAGGGCGGAAAGCCCTGTGGAACACCGAGGAGAAAGCAAACTCGGTGACGGTGACGGTGGGCGGACAGCCTCTCTCGGCACACAGGCAGAGCGCTACAGGCTATCAGCGCGAGCAATGGCAGGGCGACAGCGTATGCTCACAGCAGGCAGACATGGTGATAAGTAAAACGACGGACGGCATCGCTTGGGGAACTATGTACTGGCAGTATTTCGAAGACCTCGACAAGGTACCTTATAGCGAGATGGGCATCAAGATGCAGAAGACCCTCTATCGCGAAAATGCCGACGGCACATTGAGCGCCATAGACGTCACAGACAACGCTCAGCCCCATCCTGCCCTCCTCAACGTGGGAGATAAGGTGCGCGTGCGCATCCTCATAGACTGCGACCGCAACCTGGAGTATCTGGAACTGAAGGATGCCCGCCCCTCTGCATTCGAGCCTGTCAGCACGGAGAGCGGCTGGCACTGGAATACGAGCCTCAGCTATTATGTGGCGTACTACAACGCCAGTACCAGCTTCTTCATAGATCGCCTAAGCAAAGGCAAATACGTGATGGAATACACCATGTATGTTTCTGGAAGCGGCGAGAAGCTCTCCAGCGGCAATGCCACCATACAATGCATGTATGCCCCCGAGTTCCGCTGCACCACTCAAGGAAGGGTGCTCAAAGTGAGCAGGAAGTGAAAGGGAATTAACATCAGACAACCTTGTATTAATAATGGAGGATACTTTCGTCGTAAGTTGCAAGGCATAAAGGATTATAACATTTTTCTCGGAAATTTTCAAGTAGCATGTAACGTAACTGCACGATTGCAGCATATCGCGACGAAGGTAGTGGACTGAAGAAGGAGTGCTTGACGGAGAGTTATCAAACGACGGTTGTTAATAAATATCCACTCTTCTTTAAGGGATACGTTTTTTTTTTCGTTTATTTGCAAAACATTAACATGGCGTGACGGGCTTGATGTGCGTCTTTGTAAAGCACTGATATAAAGATAATAAATAGCAGAAACAATGATTATGGCAGTGACAATAGTTTTTTTATTAATTCAATATCCATCATGATGAAGAAAAAAATACACACAAGGTTCTTGTGCGCCGCCGCCTTTGCCACGATGTTCTCGTGTGTAAAGACATCGGATGTCGCACTACTTACCCACATGAACAACCTTTCGGTTGTTGCTGAATTCAACCCTGAAATGGGAATCCCGGTAGGTTACGGCAACCTCAAGGCCGAGGACTTGCTGAAAGACTTCGATTTCAGTGGTCACAATGTCGTTATGGGTACTGGCGACAATGGCGTTATGACGTTCTCCTATGACACATCGTGGAATGGACATTTCACCTTTGGCTCCAAGACCAGTACTACTCATTCCGACACCTTGGTGGACGAGATAACCCTAGACCTCTTTGATGCCATGGAAGGCATTGTGAACGATGTTGACCTCAAGGAGATTCTTATGGACATGAACTGCCAGGTCACCCCCAACCTCAACTCCAAAGGTCGGCAACTGATCTCCAACCCCTCCTATGGCGTGCAGGTCACTTTCAAGAACATCACGCTGATAGGCGTTGGCACGAACGGCAGTACTTTCACAATCCGCGAGTTCACAACCCCCACGATCTATGATGACGATATTGCCGCCAACGGCTTCCACTGGACAGTGCTGGACGACTATGATGTCGCTCCCTGGATAAAGAACGATATGCAGAAAATGCGCGTCTCTGTCGTCTATGAGGCTGCAGTGGGCAACGTGGAGGCCCTGGTTGCCGGCGAAGGTCTCACCCCCGCACAGGCGGCCAACATCAACGGCTGGATAGACCAGAACGTGACACTGGGCGCCTTGGA
>CAMURW010000096.1 GCA_947097635.1 uncultured Bacteroidales bacterium | reverse complement strand
ATTTTTTCCTTCAGCGCCAGCATGGCATCGTAGGCCGCTGCAGTATTGTCGCCGTAGGGAAACACGTCAGGTCTGCTCTCCTCGCCTTTCGCCCGCCAGTCGTGGTATTCCTGGAGAGCGGCGTAGAAAGCCTCTATCTTCTCGGCATCAATGCCCTTCTCGCCACTGCGGTCATCCACGCCTCCCATTATCTCTATGCAGGAGACGATGTCCCTCCGCACGGCCTCGTCGTCGCTGCTCAGGGCAGTGATGATACCGTCGCCGTTGAAACGTGTCTTGGCAAAAATAGCCACGCGGTCCGTGGTGTCCTCCGTGCTGATGCTGTCTTTCCGAAGACCTAAGTTTTCAAGGATGCGGCGAGCGCTGCTTTGCAGCGTCTTCCCTTCCTCGTTGTCGGTGTTGAAGTCGTCGAGACGCAGGGTATCGCCTTGCACCAACAAAATATCGGGATTCCGGAGGACCATGGTAAGCCATTTCGCGGCAGCGATTATCTCGTCCACGCGTATTTTCCCATCACCGTCAGTATCCAGCATAGACAAGGTCGTCCCGTCGAACTCCAAGCCTTCAACAGGGCAACTCAGCACTGTCCACAGCTTTTTGTCCAATTCATCCAAGTGCGCAATATCATCGCCGCTGGCGATATTCACGCGGGTCACCCCGCCCAATGAACAGTATTTCCACTGATATCCCGCTTTGTTGGATATGATGTCTTTGAGTGCCATGGTTAGTTATTGCTCAATATGATAACATATTGCGAGAGAAAGACAACCTCTTCTCACACAATTTTACGCCGCAAAGATACCAATATTTATTGAATTGCAAACATCCATGAATCATTTTTTAACATTTTTCAACGTTTTCAGGAAAAGCAAGGCAACTGCTCGATATCCCCTCCTGAAGAGAAACCGGAGCATACACGGAAAGCCGCGACTCGCTGAGGTGCAGCCTACAAAACCTTGTGGGCAGTGGGAAGCCCGGCCGCCATACCGCTGCCCCAAAAAAATCACGACAACAGAAACAGTGGTATCTTTGCATCACGAGACAGGCGCAAAGATATGGCGTTCCGTAGGTGGCCTTACTTCCCCGCGCCCAGCCTCATCCGTGCCAGCATCGTGCATCGGCCTTGCCAGTGTGTACCTCTTGGTGCACCAAGAGGTAACCAAGAGGTACACCGAGCCACTGCACCCAGGCATCCGATCCACGCACTAACTTGCAAAACCTTGGGAGACGACCCCGGCAAAGACAACAACGGCAAAGACCAGATTACGTGATGATAGTTGTCGTTGGGGCTATACAGGTTGGTGGGCATCACGCTGATATAGTCAGTGCCATACTGTAGATTCAAGAATTCGCAGTATTTCAGGCCACTAATCTTGGCCAGGGCATAGGCTTCGTTGGTCTTCTCCAAGACACCCGTCAGCAGGCAACTTTCGGGCATAGGCTGAGGTGTCATGCGGGGATAGATGCAACTGCTGCCCAGGAACTCCAACTTTTTGCATCCGCTCTTCCAAGCAGCGTGCACCACGTTCATCTCGAAGATTATGTTGTCATACATGAAATCGGCCAATGCCGACTCGTTTGCGGCGATGCCGCCCACCTTGGCAGCAGCCAGGAACACATATTCCGGACGTTCTACGGCGAAGAACTGTTCCACGGCCTCCTGACGTGTAAGGTCCAGTTCCTTATGCGTACGCGAGATGATATTCGTGTAACCCTGACGCTGCAGCTCCCGCACAATGGCGCTCCCCACCATCCCCTGGCGTCCTGCCACATATGGGGAATTCTATAGGGGGGGCTATAAATTAAAATATTGAGAATTATTTGTTTATATCGAAAATTTTTCGTATTTTATGTAAAATAATTGGAAAATTTGGATATGGCATACCAAAATACATCTTCGGCAAGCATGTTTGACAAGGAGTTCACGCTGGAAGAGCTGTCGTCGATGGGAGAACCCACTGCCAAGGCTTAAGGAAATACTCTTCTTCTCGGATCTGCTAAGGTGCATAGCGATGCGTGAAGTATTTTTTTGGGGGAAATATATGTTTGATTGCATACAAATGATTTTTTTTTTGTATTTTTGCAGTTCTGAAATATTGAAAAGACAAAGCAATATGTCCGACATTATCAACCTATTGCCCGATAGCGTAGCCAATCAAATTGCCGCAGGTGAAGTGATAGACCGTCCAGCCAGTGCCGTAAAGGAACTGCTGGAAAATGCTGTGGATGCCGGTGCCCGTAACGTGCAGCTCATCATCAAGGATGCGGGACGCACACTGATACAAGTCATCGACGACGGCAGCGGCATGAGCGACAACGATGCGCGATTATGCTTCGAACGTCACGCCACGAGCAAGATAAAGCGTGCCAACGACCTGTTCAACATACACACCATGGGCTTCCGCGGCGAGGCACTAGCCAGCATAGCGGCGGTGGCACAGGTGGAACTGCGCACACGCCGCCAGGAAGACGAACTGGGCAACGAAGTGATAATAGAAGGCAGCGACGTGAAGAGCCAGGAACCCTGCAGCTGCCCCGTGGGCAGCAACTTGATGATAAAAAACCTGTTTTACAATATCCCCGCTCGCCGCAGCTTCCTGAAGAAAGATGCCATAGAACTTTCGCACATCGAGGAAATATTCCGCCGCGTGGCGCTGGTGTACTGCCAAACAGCATTCTCGCTCTACAGCAACGGCAAATTGCTCTACGACCTCAAAGCCAGCAATATGGCACAGCGCATCGTCGCACTCTTCGGCAACGTATATCAGCAACGGCTAGTGCCAGTGGACGAAAACAGCGACGTGCTGGAGGTGCACGGATTCATCTGCCAACCAGAATACGTGCGCAAAACGAGAGGCGAGCAATACCTCTTCGTCAACGACCGTTTTATTCGCCACGCCAACCTCAGCAGCGCTGTGGAGAAAGCCTACGCCGACCTCATCCCCGAACGCTCTTTCCCCAGCTACTTCCTCTCCATGCACGTAGCCCCCTCGCGGCTGGATGTAAACATACATCCCACCAAGACCGAGGTACGCTTTATAGACGAACACGCCATCTATGCCATCCTGCGTGCCGCCACAAAGCGGGCACTTGGACAGTTTGCCCTGGGCGACGAAATCTCCTTTGACCGCGACCCTGAACTGGAGATGCCGCTGCCGCAGATAGGAGCGACACCCCAGATGCCTCAGTTGCACCTAAAGCCCGGCTATAGCCCCTTCGAAAACCATAACACGCAGCAAGAGCACCACGGCACGTCCGGCGGCGGATCTGGCACGACGCGACACGCCATGGAAACGTCCCCGTATCGCACCAAAGCGGACTCCGGGCTGATGCCCGACCGCAACAAATGGGAAAACTTCTTCGGCCAGGAAGAGCCGCAGCCCTCACGGCCGCAGATGCACAAGGAAGGCGACAGCGGCAACGGCGCAGCATCTGCAGCCACGCCGGAAATGAGTCGCCAGGGCATCGCCAGCAACGAAGCGCAGGGCATCATCCCCAAAGTAGACAACAGGCAATTCATCGACGCGCAGCGGCAACGCCTGAATCTGAGCAACGACACACGCCCCACCGAAATTCTCAACTTCCAAGGCAAATACCTTATCGCCACCATGCCGGACAGCCTGCTGGTGGTGAACATACAACGCGCGCAAGAGCGCATCTTCTACGAACAGTTGCTGCTGAAAGCCACCAGCGACAAAGCCGGCGGTGCCCAGATGCTACTGATACCTATCACATGCACCTTCAGTGCCTCGGAAGCCGAAATACTAAAAGAACTGACACCCGACCTTCGCCAAATAGGATTCGACCTGCAGCCCGTGGGCATCCCTGGAATCGTGGTAAGCGCCACCCCCACCGACGTGGAGGACAGCGACCTGAAGCCCCTGCTGGAGAACATTGTGACGGACTACAAAAACAATGCCTCGCAGCAAATGAGCGACCGCCGCCGCAACCTCTTCCTCTCCATGGCACATCAGATGTCGCTGCGCAGCAAGAAGGCAAACCTCACATGCCAAGAGATGCAACGCATACTCGCCGACCTTTTCTCGTGCCAGATGCCAAAGTTGTCGCCCTATGGCAAAAAGACGCTGATAACGATGAAAGAGTCCGAGATACAGGAACTTTTCAGTTAGTTTTTTCCTTAACATACACACACTATGTCAGAATATTCACCTCAGTCTTTCAGACTTCTACCAACAGGTGTGAAGCACCTGCTGATTATCAACGCACTGTTCTTCCTGGCCCTCGTGGTGTTCCGTAGTCTCAGCGACCCCACCATGCTGATGTATTACGACCGCTACCTGACGCTCTACCCCCTCGGATCGGGATATTTCCAGCCCTGGCAACTCGTCACATACATGTTCGTTCACGCCAATTTCGACCATATTTTCTTCAATATGTTTGCACTGTGGATGTTCGGCTACGTGCTGGAGAACTACTGGGGCACGCTGCGTTTCGTGCTCTACTACCTGCTCTGTGGAATCGGCGCCGGCATTACTTGCCTGCTGATAGGACTTCCCACCGTGGGAGCCAGCGGCGCGGTGTACGGCATCCTGCTGGCCTTCGGCATGACGTTCCCAAACGAGTACATCTATCTCTATTTCCTGCTCCCCATCAAGGCGAAATGGTTCGTCGTCATCTTTGGTGTCATAGAGCTCTTCGACGGTTTTTTCCGCACAGGCGATGGCATAGCTCATTTCGCACACCTTGGCGGCATGCTCACCGGCTTCATCATCCTAATGGCATACCGCTGGCAAGCCAAAAAGAAAGCAAGACACTAAGCACTGCCAGCATCCTATTTTGGTAGAAACAAAAAAATAATAACTTCTTCCGATTTATGCCTATGGCAATTAGACGACTATTTGATTTGTTGCCCAATCGCAAAGAGCAAAAGCCCGACCGCCCCGTCCTCGTTGCCAAGCAAGATCACAAGTGGCGCCATATATACATCACAGAATACATGGAAAAAAGCGACCTTGTGAGCCATGCCTTCCTGGAATTGGGACTGCTGCGCAACGACAAAGTCGCTATCATCGCTTCCAACCGTCCCGAATGGAACTTCATCGATATGGGCACGCAGCAGATGGGCGGCGTACTAGTCCCCATCTATCCTACCATTAGCCAAGACGATTACAAATATATCCTGGACAACGCCGACGTAAAATGCCTAGTGCTGGAAAATACGGAAGTGCTACACCGATTGGGCAACATATGGGAAGAACTGCCTAAGATAAAACAGGTTGTATTCATAAAAGCGAAAAACGGCATCCCTCGGATAGAGGGCTGCGAAGCCCGTGTCTGCACAATGGACGACCTATACGCACTGGGTGCCGCACATCCTCACACCCAACAGCTGCAACAGTTGAAGGACAGCATAGACAGCCACGATGTATTCACCATGATATACACCAGCGGCACCACGGGATTCCCTAAGGGAGTGATGCTGTCACACGCCAACCTTATAACCAATTTGGAAGGCCTGAAGATGACACCGCGTCCGTATTTCAGCCGCGCTCTCAGTTTCTTGCCGCTATGCCATATCTACGAGCGCATGATGGGATACCTGTATCAGCTGCTATGCTACACCATCTACTATCCCGAAAGTGTGGCCACCGTTGTGGCCGACATGCAGGTGGCAAGACCCCACATGATGACGGCAGTGCCACGCTTCATCGAAAAAGTGTACGACGGCATCTTCCGCAAAGGCGAGAAACTGAGCGGCATAAAGAAGAAGATTTTCTACTGGGCACTGAACCTCGGCGAGCAGTACGACCTGGAAGGCACCACGGCGTGCTACAAATTCAAGCATGCCGTTGCCGATAAGTTAGTGTATAAAAACATACGCACGGCTTTCGGCAACTGCCTGAAGATATTCGTAAGTGGAGGTAGCGCCGTACAGCCTCGCCTCAGCAGATTCTTCAACGGCATAGGCATGAACATCTACGAAGGCTACGGTCTCACGGAGACGGCGCCGGTAGTGGCAGTGCACAACAGTTTCCAGCCCGGCGGTCGCAAACTGGGCACAGTGGGGCTGCCGCTGCCTGGTACCGAAGTTAAGGTGCTGGCAGAAAATAAGGAGATTGTGTGTCGCGGACCTCATGTAATGGTG
>CAMURW010000095.1 GCA_947097635.1 uncultured Bacteroidales bacterium | reverse complement strand
GCTTTCTCCAAGAAGGATGTCGCCGCGTTTCAGCCCCATGCCATGATACTCATCGACCATCCAGCCTTCAACCTCAAGACCGCCGCCTTCACGCACCAGCAGGGACGGAAGAACTTCTACTACATCAGCCCGCAGATATGGGCGTGGAAGAAGGGACGTATCAAGAAGATGCGTGTGCTACTGGACAAGCTGTACTACATTCAGCCGTTCGAACGCCAGTTCTATGCCGCGAACAGCTTCCCTCAGGCGGAATACGTGGGGCATCCTTTGCTGGACGAAGTGGACAACTTCAGGAAGGCGCACCCTGCAACAGATCAGACCTCCACGCAGCGGAAGGTAATAGCCTTGCTGCCAGGCAGCCGAAGACAAGAGATAAAACGCAGCATGTCGGCATTTTTGCACATCGCCGCCCGGCATCCGGAGTACGACTTTCGCATCGCGGGGATGTCGCTGCTGGGCAAGGAGTGCTATGCCAGGTATCTTAGACGTTATGCCTTGGGCAACCTGACGCTGGTGATGGATGACACCTACGGCCTGCTGTCGCAAAGCTACGCCGCCCTGGTGTGCAGTGGCACAGCCACGCTGGAAACCTGCCTTTTCAACGTGCCGCAGGTGGTGTGTTATCGCACCAGCGTCGTCACGGCCGAGGTGGCACGGCAGTTGTTGAAGATCAAGTATATCTCCCTGGTGAACCTCATCGTGGACCGCCCCGTGGTGAAGGAACTCGTTCAGGAGAATTTCACCCACGGCAAGCTGGAACACGAATTCCACCTTCTTACCCAGGACGATGCCTATCGGGCTACTATGCTGCAAGGCTATTCCGACGTGCGGGAAGTGCTGGGAGGCGGTGGTGCCAGCGAGCGTACGGCACAAGCCATCCTCGCGGAGCTGCACCATAATATGATAAATACAAATAAAGACATATAGACCCAACAAAAGAGCCCCAGTGGTTCTCGACCCCATACAATGAAGCGTGTTGTCCTTAGTATGCTGTTTGCCGTTAGCACGCTGCTGCCCTTTGCGGCACAGGCTGGGCGGGTGACGGTGCGCATCTTCTCCAACCTGCGTATCGAGACCCTCAACGTCTCCTTTGATCTGGGCAGCTATGACCTGCTGGCAGGGGTGGCCGGACAGGACTCCCTGCTGGAGGAGGCTGTGGGCGAGGGCATGGCAGTGATACTGAGGTCCACGACACAAGGTGTCAGCGTGGCCATCAACGACTACGCCTACGGAGTTTTCCCCCAGGTGCGGCTGCGTGCCCGCGACACCGCCTGCATTATGTGCGTAAATCCCGCCAACACGCGTCAACGCACCTACGAAGGCGACCTCGTCGTCACCGCGATAAACTCTACGGCACTGCGCATCATCAACGATGTGGAGTTCGAGACCTACATCGCCGGCGTCACGCAGAGCGAGATTTACGGCCAGCTCAGCGACATCTTCCGTGTGCAGGCCGTCATCTCACGCACATGGGCACTGCGCAACATGGACAAGCACACCAAGGAAGGCTACAACTTTTGCGACCAGGTGCACTGCCAGGCCTACCTCAACCGCTGCGTGCGTCCCGACATCATGCTGGGAGTGATAGGCAGCTTCGGCGAGACCATCGTGGACGGCGACGGCGCGCTGATCGAGACACCTTTCCATGCCAACAGCGGCGGCGAGACTGCCAACAGCGAGGACGTGTGGAGTGCCGCACTGCCTTATCTGCGTGGCGTACCAGACACCTTCAGCTGCCGCATGCGACAGACCGAATGGACGAAGGTGATGCCGCAGCAGAAATGGCTGAACTATTTCAGGAACACCCACGGCGTGAACGTCGCCAACGACAGCATATTGCACGAGTTGCTCACCTTCAGTCAGGACAGTGGCCGCAAGGCACGCATACTGAACGTCAAGCTCACACGCGTAAGGGTGGACTGGAAGCTGCGCAGCACCTACTTCACTGTGGAAAACGATACCGACAACGGCAACGTGATACTCCACGGTAGAGGCTATGGACATGGCGTAGGGCTGTCGCAGGAAGGCACCATACGGATGTGCAATCTGGGCTACACGCCAGACAGCATCATACGCCACTACTACACCGGCGCACATGTGGTGAACAGCGGCGACGTGCCAGAGAGCTACGTGCGACGCTACGTCAACGGCATAGAGAAGATTATCGCCGACGACAAAGTCAACCCTGGCAAGAAAAAGTCTAAGAAGGACGACTGGCTGGGGCAGCTGTTTCGCGTCCACGACCGCGAGGAACGCGAAGAGGTGTACAAACAGCCCAAGCCTGAGGAGATGGAGACGGACTGGGAATATGAATGGTAACAAGAGAAAAATAGTATAACGATATGAGAAAGAAATTGTTAATGTTGTTAGTGGCAACCGCCCTGTTTGGCTGCCATGGACGAGCGCAACAGCAGGAAGAGGCTGTGAGATGGACACCTATAGCACAGGCCGAGCAGGCCAACCCCAAACAGGAGAAACTCTATTTCATCGACTTCTACACCTCCTGGTGCGGATGGTGCAAAAAGATGGACAATACCACCTTCACGGATCCTGTGGTTGTCGCCATCTTTAACCAGTATTTCATTCCCATCAAGTTCGATGCCGAAGGCAGCGACAACGTGGTTTGGGGCGGCAACAAGTATGCGCCCGCCTCTGTCACAGGCGGTCGTGCCAGCACGCACCCCTTTACGAGGGCAGTACTAGGCAAGCAGATGGGCTACCCCTCCTTCGCCATCTTCTATGGCGACCAACGTCTGATCACCATACTGCAAGGCTACCAGAACGCCTACGACTTCAGCATGGTTCTGTGGTACATTGCAAACGGCGACAACGTACGCTACACCTTCGAGACATACCAGCAGATCTTCGACCAGCAAATAAAGCCGGACATGATGAAAAAACTGGGACTAAGCAAATGAACTTTATAAACATTATGAACTCTTATGTATAAAGAATATAAAACGCTTAATTTAACCCAGATTGGCGAAGAAGTACGCAGGTTCTGGGAAGACAATCAAATTTTCGAAAAAGGACAGCAGCTCAGCGAGGGACATCCCTCCTTCGTCTTCTACGACGGTCCTCCCAGCGCCAATGGAAAGCCGGGCATCCACCATGTGATGGCACGCACCATCAAGGATGTCTTCTGCCGCTACAAGTCGCTGAAAGGCTATCATGTGGACCGCAAGGCAGGCTGGGACACTCACGGCTTGCCCGTGGAACTCGGCGTAGAGAAGAAACTGGGCATCACCAAGGAAGACATCGGCAAGAAAATCAGCGTGGACGAATACAACCACGCCTGCCGTCAGGAGGTGCTGCAGTACAAGGATCAGTGGGACGAACTCACCAAGGAGATGGGATACTGGGTAGACCTAAAGAACCCCTATATCACCTTCAGCAACGAATACATAGAAACGCTGTGGTACCTACTGAAGAAGCTCTACGACAAAGGCTTCCTCTACAAAGGTTACACCATCCAGCCCTATAGCCCCGCTGCCGGCACAGGCCTCAGCAGCCACGAGCTGAACCTCCCTGGCTGCTACCGCGACGTTAAGGATACCACCTGCATAGCACTCTTCCACCTGTTGCCAGGACAGCAGCTGCCTTTCGATATCGATATCAAGAGCGAGGAGGTGCAAGCGGTGGCATGGACCACCACGCCGTGGACGCTGCCCAGCAATACGGCACTCTGCGTGGGACCTTCTTTCGACTATGTCCTCGTCAGGACACAGCATCCTTACAACGAGCAGCCCATCACCATCGTCATGGCCAAAGCCCTCGCCACCGAGGTCTTCTTTGGCAAGCAGCCTTTCGAGATCATAGCAGAATGCAAAGGCACGCAACTGGAAGGCCTCCGCTACCAGCAGCTTTTTCCCTGGGTGAAGCCCACTGGCGGTGACAGCTTCCGCTTCATTCTGGGCGACTACGTCACCACGGACGACGGTACTGGAATTGTGCACATCGCACCCACCTTCGGCGCCGATGATAAGAGGGTGGGTGAGAAGGCTGGCATCGGCTCGCTCTACCTCAAGGACAAGGACGACAAACTGGTACCTATGGTCGACAAGGCTGGCAAGTTCTTCCTGCTTAGCGACTTAGACGGGGCATGGGTGAAAGAGAACGTCAACGTGGATCTTTACCGGCAGTACGAAGGCAAGTTCGTCAAGAACGCCTACGATGCCGCTAAGAGCGACAAGGACATCAGCCTAGACATCGAGTTGGTGGTGATGCTCAAGGAACAGGGACAGCTCTTCAAAAGCGAGAAGCACACCCACAGCTATCCCCATTGCTGGCGCACGGACAAGCCCATTCTCTACTATCCTCTGGACAGCTGGTTTATCCGCACCACGGCCGTGAAAGATCGCCTTATCGCCCTCAACAAGAGCATCAACTGGAAGCCCGAAGCCACCGGAACGGGACGTTTTGGCAATTGGCTTGAGAACATCGTGGACTGGAACCTCAGTCGCAGCCGCTACTGGGGCACACCGCTGCCCATCTGGCGCAGCGAGGACGGCAAGGAGGAACTCTGCATAGGCAGCGTGAAGCAACTGAGCGAGGAGATAGAGAAGAGCATTGCCGCTGGCTTCATGACCGCCAATCCCTACAAGAACTCGGACTACAAAAGTTTCGACCTTCACCGCCCCTACATTGATAACGTGGTGTTGCTGTCGCCCAGGGGACAGAAGATGTTCCGCGAGCCCGACCTCATCGACGTGTGGTTCGACAGCGGTGCCATGCCCTACGCGCAGATACACTATATGGGCGGCGAACTGAAAAAAGAGCAGTTCCCTCCCGACTTCATCGCCGAAGGCGTGGACCAAACGCGCGGCTGGTTCTACACCTTGCACGCCATCGCCGTCATGTGTTTCGATAGCGTGGCCTACAAAAACGTCATCTCCAACGGTCTGGTGCTGGACAAGAACGGCAACAAGATGTCCAAGCGCCTAGGCAACGGCGTGGATCCCTTCGAGACCATCGAGAAATACAGTCCCGATGCCACACGCTGGTACATGATCACCAACAGCCAGCCCTGGGATAACCTGAAGTTCGATGCCGACGGCATCGACGAGGTACGGCGTAAGCTCTTCGGCACGCTGTACAACACCTACAGTTTCTTTGCCCTCTATGCCAACCTGGACCACTTTACCTACGGGGAGGACGACTTGTCCCTGGAGAAACGTCCCGAGATAGACCGCTGGATACTCAGCGAACTGAACACTCTAATAAAGACTGTGGACGAGGCACTGGACGACTATGAGCCCACCAAGGCGGGCCGGGCCATCTCGGAGTTCGTGGATGCCAATCTCAGTAACTGGTACGTGCGCCTCTGCCGCCGCCGTTTTTGGAAAGGCGACTATACGGAGGACAAGATCAGCGCCTATCAGACGCTCTACACCTGCCTGGACACCTTGGCACGTCTCATGAGTCCCTACGTACCCTTCTTCAGCGAAAGGCTGTTCCAGGACCTCAATAGCGTCACCCATCGCGTCGATGCGGTCAGTGTGCACCACACCGCCTTCCCCGCCATGCGCGAGGAGTGGATAGACAAAGACCTGGAGGCCCGTATGCAGCTGGCACAGAAGGTGTGCAGCATGGTGCTCAGTCTGCGCAAGAAGAGTAGCATCCGCGTACGTCAGCCGCTGGAGAAGATTACAATTCCCATCCACGACGCAGACACGCAGCGCCGCATCCAGGCCGTCGCCAGCCTCATCTGCAGCGAGGTAAATGTCAAGACTATCGACTTCTTTCCTGCCGACAACACTATGCTGGTGAAGAAAATCAAGCCCAACTTCAAGACCCTGGGACCTCGCTATGGCAAGATCATGAAAGCCATTGCCGCACAGATTGCCACCTTCAGCCAGCAACAGATAAACGCGCTGGAAGCCGATGGCAAGTGCAATTTCGAGGTACAAGGGTTGCCCGTGGAGGTGCTGTTCAGCGACGTGGAAATAGCCACACAGGACATCCCTGGCTGGGTGGTGGCCAACGACGGCAGCCTCACTGTGGCACTAGACATCGTCGTCAGCCCCGAACTGCGTGACGAAGGCATAGCACGCGAGCTGGTGAACCGCATCCAAAATATCCGCAAGGACGGCTTCGACGTCACCGACCGCATCTGCATACAGCTGCTCCACGGCGAATGGGATGCCGCTGTGA
>CAMURW010000094.1 GCA_947097635.1 uncultured Bacteroidales bacterium | reverse complement strand
CAACAGCCAGCGCTTCGGAATGCCTCTGGGATATGGCGGCCCTCACGCCGGATTCTACGCCATCACAGAAGAGTTCAAACGCACATTCCCCGGACGTATCATCGGTTGGACCATCGATGCAAAAGGCAACAAGGCACTGCGCATGGCCCTGGGGATGCGCGAGCAGCACATCAAACGCGAGAAAGCCACTAGCAACATCTGCACCTCACAAGCTCTGTGTGCCACTATGAGCGGCTTCTACGCTGCCTGGCATGGCAAAGACGGCATCTGGGAGATAGCAGCCCACATCCACAAAATGGCATGCAAGCTGGCACTGGAACTGCCTAAATATGGCTACAAACAGCACAACCGGGTGTTCTTCGACACATTGGCAATACAATGCCCGGTGAAGACCGACGTGGTACGCAAAGCGGCAGAGGCACACAAGATAAACTTCCGCTACATCTGCGAGGACTGCATCGGAATCTCCGTGGACGAGACCACAGGCCGCAAGGACTTGGATGCCATACTGAAAGTGCTGGCAGAGGCTGCAGGCAAGACGGCCGAGCCCATACAATGCGAAGGCTGCTGCACCGACGACATGGGCGTGATTCCCACCAGCCTGAAACGCGCCACCGCCTTCCTCACAGAAAAGGTGTTCAACAGTTATCACAGCGAGACAGAGATGATGCGCTATATGAAGGCACTGGAAGTGAAAGACCTGAGCCTGAACCGTGCCATGATTCCTCTAGGTAGCTGCACCATGAAACTGAACGCCGCCGCCGAGATGCTGCCCACCAGCTGGACCGAATTCAGCAGCATACACCCTTTCGTGCCTTTGGATCAGGCCGAAGGTTACCAAGAAATGATCCACGACATGGAACGTCGCCTCAGCATCATCACCGGCTTCGCGGGCTGCAGCCTGCAGCCTAACGCTGGCAGCGCGGGCGAATACAGCGGTCTCACGGTAATACGCAACTACCACATCTCGCAGGGGCAAGGTCAGCGCAACGTGTGCCTGATTCCCGCCAGTGCCCACGGCACTAACCCTGCTAGCGCCGCCAAGGCGGGCATGCAGGTGGTAGTGGTGGCCTGCAACGACCGCGGCGATGTGGACATCAACGACCTAAAAGCCAAGGCAGAGCAGAATAAGGACAACTTGTCCTGCCTGATGATTACCTATCCCAGCACACACGGTGCCTTTGAAGAGGGCATACTGGACTACATCAAGATTATCCACGAAAACGGCGGTCTGGTGTATATGGACGGTGCCAACATGAATGGCCAGGTGGGACTCACCAGCCCAGGTAGCATGGGCGCTGACGTGTGCCACCTGAACCTGCACAAGACCTTTGGCATGCCTCACGGCGGCGGTGGTCCTGGCGTAGGTCCTATTTGCGTGTGCAAAAAGCTGCTGGACTTCCTACCCTCGCACCCCGTGGTGAAGTGCGGTGGCAACGAAGGTGCCTCTATGAGCTCTGCTCCCTACGGCAGCGCAGCACTGCTGCCCATCACCTACGGCTATCTGCTGATGCTAGGAGGGGATGGACTAACGGAGGCTACCAAGCATGCCATCCTCAACGCCAACTACATGCGCGCACGTCTGGACAAGGACTACAAAATTCTGTATACCGGCACGCATGGCATGTGTGGCCACGAGTTTATACTGGACTTCCACGAGTTCGACCCCAAGGTGGTGGTTGGCAATGTGGCAAAACGCCTGATGGACTATGGTTTCCATGCTCCCACTGTGGCATTCCCCGTACACAACACCCTGATGGTAGAACCCACCGAAAGCGAACCTCTCAGTGAGCTGGATCGTCTAGTGGATGCCTTCAAGAGCCTCCACAGGGAGATACAGGACGTGATGAACGGCAAATACGCCGAGGACAACAACCCTGTCTTCAACGCGCCTCACACCATGCAGGTGGTCTGTGCCGACGAATGGCTACTACCCTACAGCCGTAAGGTTGCTGCTTACCCGCAGCCCCACGAGGACAAATACTGGCCCACAATCAGCAAGGTGGACGATGCCTATGGCGACCGCAACCTTCAGGCTGTATGGCCCGAATAAGGAATTTACTTTTTCATTATAATGAAAGGCTGCCTCAACGATTGCTGGGGCAGCCTTTGCTTTTTTACTGTTGTGTGGAAAAACTATGCTTCCGTAGGAGAGGGGAGGGGGGCATCGGGAGCGGGGATGCCGTCGGAAGCGAATACCTTGGACATAGTACCTTTTTCAATCTTGAAGACAATCTTGTTGTCTCCGTTTGCATCGTTGGTGTCGGCGGCTTGCTCTGTCTTTTTTGCCGTATTCTGGGTTGTGATGTGTATCGTGTCGCCGGGGATAAGCTCCGATTTGATAATTTCGTCGGCGAGGTCGTCTTCTATGTAGTGCTGGATGGCACGTTTCAGAGGACGGGCACCGAAGTTTTCGTCCCAGCCTTTCGCCAGCAGGAAGTCCTTTGCGTTTTCATCGATATTTACACCATAGCCCATATCTTTCACGCGGCGGAAGAGGTCGCGCAACTCTATGTCGATGATTTTGTGGATCTCGTCGCGTTTCAGGTTTTTGAAGTAGACGATGTCGTCCACGCGGTTCAGGAACTCGGGAGCGAACTTTTTGCGCAGTTCCTTCTCTATGACATCGCGTTCCATGGCATCGCGTTCGTTGGCACGTGCCGTGGTGTTGAAGCCTACGCCTGTACCGAAGTCCTTGAGCTGGCGTGCGCCGATATTCGACGTCATGATGATGATGGTGTTCCTAAAGTCCACTTTACGTCCCTGTCCGTCGGTAAGTTGGCCGTCGTCTAGCACTTGCAGCAAGACGTTGAACACGTCGGGATGTGCCTTCTCTATCTCGTCCAGCAACACGATGCTGTAAGGTTTTCGACGTACTTTCTCGGTAAGCTGACCGCCTTCCTCGTAGCCTACGTAACCTGGAGGTGCTCCTATGAGACGGCTGACGCTGAATTTCTCCATGTACTCGCTCATATCTATACGAATCATGGCTTCCTCGCTGTCGAAGAGGAATTTGGCCAACACCTTTGTGAGATAGGTCTTACCAACACCGGTGGAGCCCAGGAAGAAGAAGCTGCCGATAGGATGGTTGGGGTCTTTCAGACCAGCACGGTTACGGCGTATGGCGCGACACACGTGCCGTATGGCTTCGTCTTGTCCTATCACCACGCCTTGTAACTGCTGTTCCATGTTCATCAGTTTTATGCTTTCGCTCTGCGCAATGCGCTGGACGGGTACTCCGCTTATTGTCGCCACCACTTCGGCAATGTCGTTCTCGGTGACTTTAATACGCCGGCTGTTTTCCTCACTGTCCCATTTCTTCTTCATTTCCATGAGGCTGTTGGACAGTTGGTTTTCCTCGTCTCTCAGTTTGGCGGCATCATTATATTTCTTCTCCGCTACCATTATCTTCTTTTGCTCTGCTACAGCCTCCAACTTCATCTCGGCATCTGTGATTTCTTGCGGCACATTGATGTTGTGGATGCGCACACGCGCTCCAGCTTCGTCCAGAGCATCCAATGCCTTGTCGGGTAACAGGCGGTCGCTGATGTAGCGTTCCGTGAGGTTCACGCAGGCCTGCAATGCTTCTTCTGTGTAGACGACTTTGTGGTGGTCTTCGTATTTTACCTTAACGTTGCGCAGTATCTGCAGTGTCTCTGCGGATGTGGAAGGGTCCACGATGATCTTCTGGAAACGCCGTTCCACGGCACCGTCTTTTTCTATGTACTGGCGATATTCATCCAGTGTGGTGGCACCTATGCACTGCAGATCGCCGCGAGCGAGAGCAGGCTTTAGCATATTGCTAGCATCAAGACTGCCACTGGCACTGCCGGCACCTATTATGGTGTGTATCTCGTCGATGAAGACGATGATTTCATGATGTTTTTCCAGCTCGCTGAGGATGGCTTTCATACGTTCTTCGAACTGTCCGCGGAATTTTGTTCCTGCCACCATTCCGGCAAGGTCCAGCACTACGATACGTTTTCTGTAGAGAGTACGCGGTACGCGTCCTTCCACTATCTTTTGTGCCAGTCCTTCCACAATGGCACTCTTGCCCACCCCAGGTTCGCCTATCAGCACGGGGTTGTTCTTCTTGCGACGGCTCAATGTCTGCGCTATGCGTTCCAGCTCTTTCTCACGTCCCACCATGGGGTCTAACTTACCTTCGCGGGCCATCTCCGTCAAGTCGCGTCCAAAGTTGTCCAAGGCCGGCGTGTCGCTGTTGCCATGTTTGTATGAGGGGCTTTGGGAGCTGCGTTGGCTAGGATAGGGATCTTCGTAGCCATCATCGTCGTCGTCACGGCTTTCATTGAAAACGGGATTGTTGTTGCTTTCCAAAGCCGCTGGGTTTTCGTTGCTGGTGTCGCCATAGTGTTTTTTTATGGTAGTGAAGACGGCATCGTAGTTAACGCCGTCTTTCTCCAGCATGGCAGCCACGGTGTTTTCACCTTCTACCAAGATGGCAAGCAACAGGTGCTCGGTGTGTATTTCTTTCTGATGGAGCTTGGTGCTTTCCAAAAAGGAGAGGCGCAGCACTTTCTCGGCCTGCCTCAACATGGGGATCTCACTGTCATTGGCTATAGAGACATTGCTACTGGAAGAAGACAACAATTTGTCTATCTGCGTTTTGTAGTACTGTAGATTAAGGTCCAATTCATGTAAAATTTGGCATGCCACGCTCTCTTCAGAACGCAGTATCCCAAGAAAGAAATGCTCCACACCGATGTTTGCACTGGAGAGACGTATAGCCTCGTTGCGGCTATACACTATGACTTTGCGGAGATTGTCGCTTAGTCTTGTTTCCATTAGCTATAATATATTAGTTATAATAAGGTTAAAAGGGATGCTCTACTATATTTGGTAATCGAAATATCTGCGACCTGTCCTAGATAAAAAACAGCAAGGCGTTATGACTTACCAAATGCAAAAATACAAAAATAATGCCATGCGAAAGGATGATGTTCAAAAATTCGTGAACCGTGCCATGTTGACAGCCACAGAGCGAACAACAATGACAATATGTCACGGAATGCCATAGCGACTATGGCCCGCATCTTTCCTGTGGAGCAGCCGCCAGAGTCTGCAGTGGAACAAATTTAATAAAAAAGCAAAAAAACGCAGCCATATCACTTTATTTTCGTAATTTTGTCTTTTCTCTTATTATAGAGCATTATATAATAAAAGGTTAAGAATTAGAATAATATAGACATATTCGAATGATCTCGGAAAACGAAAAAATCACTCAGGTCGACATAGAAACCGAAATGAAGTCGGCATACATCGATTATGCCATGTCCGTAATCGTCTCTAGAGCACTACCAGATGTACGCGACGGCTTGAAGCCTGTGCAGCGTCGCATACTGTTCAGCATGAACGAAAACAACAACACATTTAGCGGTCCCACCAAAAAGAGTGCACGTATTGTGGGTGACGTTATGGGTAAATATCACCCCCACGGAGATTCGTCAATCTATGGCGCACTGGTGCACATGGCACAGGACTGGGCATTGCGCTATCCCCTCATCTTCGGACAAGGTAACTTTGGCAGCATTGACGGCGACAGCCCCGCAGCCATGCGATACACCGAGGCCAAGCTGCAACGTATGGCGGGTGAGATGGTTGCGGATATAGACAAGGATACCGTGGACATGGTTCCCACCTACGACAATGACAATACGGAACCAGTGGCACTGCCTTGCCGTATCCCCAACTTGCTGCTCAACGGCAGCAGCGGCATCGCTGTTGGTATGGCCACCAACATGCCTACACACAACCTGCGGGAAGTGATGGACGGCTGCATCGCCTACATTGGCAACCCCGACATCGACGTGACTGGACTGATGCAGTACATCAAGGCACCAGACTTTCCACTGGGAGGCATCATCTATGGCTACGACGGTGTAAAAGAAGCTTACGAGACAGGCAGAGGTACCATTATGCTGCGAGCCGATACCACCATCGAAGAGACTAACAGCGGCAAAACACGCATAGTGGCCACCAGCGTTCCTTTCAACGTCAACAAGGCCGAGATGCACAAAAAGCAAGCACAGCTGGTGAAAGATGGAAAGATAGACGGCATTACAGATATCCGCGACGAAAGTAGCAAGGAAGGCATACGCCTAGTTTACGACTTGCGCCACGATGTGGTACCTAACGTGATACTGAACAAGTTGTTCC
>CAMURW010000093.1 GCA_947097635.1 uncultured Bacteroidales bacterium | reverse complement strand
TATGTTGAAAAACGTTACCAAAGCTTTCTGCCCAGTCGAAGCCCTGCGCCGTGGCATCCGCCACGGCAAACAGGACTGAAATGATAATAAATATTTTTTTCATGATGCTTAGTCTTTAATGAGTTTCAAATAATATGCTTCGCCATTAGCACAAATGACACGAACAATATAACTTCCCCTGGCAAAGCTGCCAATTCCCATTCGGTCTGTGTCTTTGGCGGTCTTGATGGTTCTCCCGTTCATGTCCATCGCCATGATCTCGGCGATTTCATTGGCATCCATCCCCTCCACCCTAAAACTGCTCCAGGCCGGGTTGGGGACAAGGCGAGGCGTGTCTTCGGTGAGTGTGCGAGAGCCGTCTCCATCCGTTTTCGGCACCTCCTGCTGCGACTTTCGCGGGATTTCTCGGAACAGTTGAGCCAACAGTTCCGCAGCGGGGATGCAGAAGCTGTGCAGGCAGACGACGTCATCTTCACAAGTGAGCGCGTAGAAACACACCTCCTTGCCTTCGGCCGCCAGCTGGGAGAGCGTTGGTATGTCGAACATGACAAGGCTGGTGAGGTGGACGATGCCGTCGAAATAGTAGTTCAGCACCTGCGAGGGCTCGCTCCAGAAGGAGAAGACCGTCGCGACGGGATTTGGGAGGTCAAAATCCATCGTCAGGTAGGCAACATAGGAACTCGACAAATCCTGCTGCACGCCCAGCCCTCCAAGGAGCATCCTTTCCTGGCACTCGACCTTCCATTCAACGGGAATGGAGACCTCCTTCGCGCAGCGGTTGCATCCGTCGTAAATGGTGAACGGTATGTTTGCTGCAGACAGGTCGTTGAGGATGAACGACATGTCGACCGTTCGGCACGAGTTGTCGGGGACGATGACGGGCAGCGCCGTCATCCCCGTTATGTCAATGCCGTGTCCGTCCATAACGGAGGAGACCGCAGAGATGCAGCCTTTGTGTCCGGGGCCATAGCACACCGTGAACCTCACGTCGAACGACGCCTTGCACCCCAACGTTTGCATGTTCAATATCTCCGTCGTTACGGACATGTCGTCGCAGTCGCAGGTGTCCTTGGCGGTAATGGTGAGCGACGGGGACTTGACGTTGCACGTGTTTGCGGCATACTTCACGTCGAGATAGTAGCTTCCTAGGGCGGGCAGATTGAGGACTAGGGGCGAAAGATGATAATCGCCCACAGCCCCGTCTACGGATGCCGCATTGCGGAACCATTCCCAGTCTATGGTTTCGGCGCCTCCAGTGAGCCCGTGGACATGGAGGTCGTAGGGGAAGAACTCCCTGCACTTCTCGTAGCAGCCCGTGAGCAGCGCGTCGAAATCGGGCGCGGGGTCTATCTTGATTCTTGCCACGTCGGACATACAGCCCGTCGCCGTGTCGTAATAGTAGGCTTCCGCGAAGCCGGCATTGAAGTAATTGGCCGTCGTGCCGAAACTGCCGTTGTTCCAGAATACGGGCTTGGCGGGACTGCTGCTTTCTATTAGGTTCACCGGAGGATTGTCGATACACCGATTGGGACCGAACCCCAACGACGGTTCTGGAGGCGTGGGGTTGACGTGGATGAACATTGTAGGGCTCGTGCTGGAACACGAATCGTTACTTACCGTTAGCTCAAAGGCATAGGTGCCAGGCTTCGTGGCAGAGAAACTTATGTCTGGAGACGTCATGTTTGGCGAAACGTTTATGTTTGCGCCCGTCGGCGACGACAGCAATGTCCATGCGTAGGTGTCCGTGCTGCTGCCATCCCCGCCGTATAGTTCCACGACATCGCCCACGCAGTATTTGTCGCCACCGGCGCTAATGCTTGCGTCGGGTGCGTTGAGGAATGGCACGAAACGTTCCGCGTCATCCCTGCAATAATTCCTATTTTGGGCGACAACGGTATAGGTGCCGCGGTTGAAGACGGTGATAGCGTCTGCTCCAGTACTCACTGCACTCCCGTTCCAATAATAACTGATGTAAGAAGTGGTAGTTGTCGGAGCATTGTAGGCTAGAAGAATTGGCTCTCCCGGACATAGTGATGAAGTTGGAGATTGGTCTAAATCGCCTGATAACAAATCGTCCTTATGAGATGTAATGTTCATTGACGTACTTGCCGGGCAGCCATTTTTGTTCATGCAAGTTGCTGAAAGAATATAGTTATTGGAACATCCAATCCTGTATGTATATGTATGTGTAACTTCGTTATTCAATGTATGTAACGATGACGAATCCCCGAAATCCCAATCCACGGACTTCACTGCGCCGGGTATTATCGCTCCAGTGGCGTCTTTGTAGTTGGCCGTCAGAACAATTGGCGTATTGTCGCAAGTTCTGTCTGGGTAGTTCGTGTTTCCCGAAGTCAGGGTCAGCGTGCTGCCCTGTGGCAAGAAATTAGTGGAGACCGATGTCGTGCATGTGGGATCAGCGCAAGAGGCAGCGAAATGAAAGGTATAGGTACCATGCGGCGAGGGATTCAACGGCACCATATATGTTGTTTGACTTGCGGGGAAAGATCCGGATCCTGTGGAAGTTCCTGAATATGTGTAATTAATCATGCAGGGACTTACGGACTTTGATTTGTTGTGGATGACAACTCCCGTGCAGACGTTTTCCAATGAAAAGTCCGGGATGAAATCGATGGTGGTATGGGTGACTCCCCTGTGGCATTGGCCATCATGCTCGTATACCGCTTCCACCGAATGGGTTCCCACGTCGTGGAACTGAATGGTTGCGTGTGCATTGTTGACTCCCTGTATGACGATAGACGCCTCGCCTCTGCCGAATGTAACGGCCCAGTGGACGGGGGCGGGGGGATTGACGACCTCATATTCCATTATGCCTTGGCATAGGTTGGCCGCGAAGCTCGGGTTTGTCACGAATGACAGAGGCAAACAGTTGCCGTAATGCTCGATATAGTCGCAGACAGTTGTGCTGCACTGTGTCGCCGTATTTGTGACGGTGCAGCAATAGGAGCCGGGGCCGAGATAGGCGATGTGATCCTGTGTGCTGGTAGCGCCGCCGGGTCCCGTCCAGGAATAAGCGTACCCCGTGCCCGTGAGGGGAGGATGGAGTTCGACACGGGCATGGTAATCATCATAATAAACGTCGCCTACGTTGGGACTGGCGTTGACATGGATGGTTTTGATTGCCGTGCTGGCGAAATTCGTGTTGGTGCAGAAATCATAGTCGCCAAGGTAATAGGCCTTCACATGGTAGGTGCCTCCATCGAATACATGAGTGACCGGGTTGCCATGGATGTTCTGCGTTCCGTCGCCCATGTCCCAAAGAACATGGCCGTTGGCATTGCCGGACAATTGGAGGGTGACGGGGACGCCGCCGCAGACGGTTTGCACGGGGGCTATTTGTATGGACGTTGAAGGCATCTCTGCAACGGTGATGGTAATAACATCCGTATGCGTTGTTTTGCAGAACCCCCTTATCAGTTGAACGTCGAAGCTGTAGGGAGTCACCAAGGAATCGACGTTGTTTATTACTATCGCCACGCTGTTCGACAGTTTGTCCCCTATCACCGACGCGCATCGCTGCATATCGTGCTGCAACATCCATTTGTAGAGGACCCCTTCCTGGTAAGGCACCTGGCCTGTTGTCAGGTCTATTGTTGCCCCGGGGCATACGGTGATGTTGCTGGGTATGGCGAGGGGGGCCAACGCAAAGGGCTGAACCTTCTGTATATAAGGCTGTGCCGAGCGGCATCGCAGCCGGCGGTCGTAGTTGTACACGTGGATGTTGCACACTGTCCCATTGTAGGTGATGGTGGCCGAGTCGCCCGTAACTTCCGCCGGGGAGCCATTGGCGTTGACAGGTTCCCAGATGAGGTTGCACGTGGCGTTTTCGGCGTTGCCAGTGAGTAGGATGGAGCCGTAGGGGCAGGCGTACACCGTCGTGTCGTTGGCGATGTCGCCCGCCGTGGGAGCGGCGGGTGGGGCTTTCACTTCCAACAGAAACGCGGCGTCCTCGCAGTAGTTGCCGTTGGAGGCGACGATGCGGTATTTACCGGAGGAGGTGAAGACATGGTTGAACGTGGTCCCCGTGGATGTGTGGACCACGTTGCCCGTGGCGTCGTCGTAGGCCGTCCAATCCGCCACCACGCTTGGTGTCAGGGACAGGTTCGCCGCATTGGAGAGGCAAATCCTGTCGTCCCCGCTTATTTTCAGACGCGGCCTCACCGCCACGGTCTTGGTGGCGGATGCATACCAGCCGCAATCCAGGAAGTCGCATCGATATTCGACCTTAAGGGTGTATGTGCCAGGGGTGTCGAACTGCAGCACCATCTCGTTTGCGCCGTTGCGGGGATGTTGGCCGACTCCGGGGGACACCGTCCATCGGTACTCCGTGCTGCCATAGAGCGGCACGGAGTACAGCACCGCATCGCCCACACAGGCCGTCGCCTGTCCTTTTATCTCGACATTGCCGCAGATGATGGGCACTTTTAGGCTCAGCAGCTTGGGGCAGTAATTATTGCCGCAGAGGTTGCCGTCCAGACCGATGACGCCGTAGCCATTCCGCGGGTCGTCCCAGACAATAGTGGGTGTGGGGGTTCCCTGCCCGGCAACGATGCGCCCGCCATCGACGGCCCACATATATTTGTCGCAAGGGGCGCTGGCCACCTTGTATGTCACCGTGGCTCCCTCGCACACGGTCCCGTAGCATTCCAGTTGCAGCGGTTCGCCTCCGAGCAACTCTACTTGGTATGCCTCTTCTTCGTAGCATCCGCAGTTGTTGTAAACGCGGTGCGTCACTGCCATGTCCTGCACAACGCCACGCACGACGAAATCCTTTGTGGACGCCACGTCGCCAAGCGAGGTCTCCCAATAGTGTCCTACTATGTCGCTGTTGCCCGTGGAGGAGGCGTCCGTGAAGTAGATGTCCTCGCCCTTGCACACACGGATGGTGTATGTCCCGCCGTTGTCTTCGTAGGCCGGCACGGTGGTGGCTCCGATGGTGGGCTTTTCCATCAACGCGATGTCTTTTGTGGCGGTGCACGCGGAGCCGTCGCTCATGGTTACGTCGGCAGTGACCTGTCCCGCATCGCCGCTGCCCCAATGTACCGTGACACTATTGCCGCTCGCGATGTGAGACGTTGCGCCGATGACCGTCCATGCGACACTTTGGACGGAGATGCCCGCCGCGGCGCTGGATGCCGTCGCGGTGTAAACCACCTCGCTTTCCTGACAGGCGAGAATCTTCTCGCTCATTTCATCGAGGAACTGATCCTTCTCTATCGTCATGATGCAGCTCGACTCGAAACCGCTTCTTATCTGCACCTGACATACATTTTGGGCGGTCATCCCGCCACCCGCCAGGAGCATTAATAAGAAAGCAATGGTTAGCTTTGGTACTTTTTTATCCATATCGTGATTATTTAGTAATGTGTCTTCTTGCGGAGATGCATGTTGATTGAATTTTCTTACTCCCATCAGATTCCGCCCGGACGAGATGCGGAAGCCATTGACCTGTATTTGCAGGAGGCTGTCAATTGGCGGAGCATTCCCGTGGGGGGAAAGGGCGGTTTGTATCCCTGTGCGAGCCACATGCTTTCGATGCCCCGCGTGCAAATGGCGCTTTCGCCTTGTTCGTGGCAGAGGCAGGATGCGCCGTCCGGTGCTTGGTATTAATTTGACGCTGCAAATATACATAATTTATTTTAACATCACGGTGCTTTTTTCATAAAAAAAATTAAATACAGTTTTATATTGTTGATGTTCAGTGTATTGAAGACAATATCAAGTCACCGAATTTTGCGAAATTGCAGCCGTCAGAGCCTCCGTGTCTGCTTGAATTTGCAAAAAAAAACTAAAAAATAGTAAATGCACCCAATGTGCATTCCTGCCTCCAATATAATAAGGTAAAGGATATGGCGCCCTAAACCGAGTGCAGGGTGCATGACTCCTGCTTCCGCAATGTGGAAAGATAGTCTTCCCTCACGCAGATAGCGGCAACGTTAAGAAGTCCATTGAACAGCCGCAAGATGCGAACTACAGCGAAACCGAGCTGCCGCAGGCGTGAGAAAGCAGTCCCGGAGGCAGTCGCCCATGTGCCTCGCTTGCGCCGAGGCTGCTTCGGAAATTTCCGACCCATGCCCGACCCATGCCCGACCTATGCCCGACCTATGCCATTTCCCGATATATGGATTAATTACTATAAACTTTCAGATTTTAAGTAGTTTATGCGTTTTTTTGCAAATAATGGATACTCCTTGGATTTTAGAAGCTGCACCACCTCGATAAATCTATTGTTTGTTTGCAAAGTTGCGGTGGATATTC
>CAMURW010000092.1 GCA_947097635.1 uncultured Bacteroidales bacterium | reverse complement strand
TGGATTTTACTTTCTTTACGTTTACTTCTGCCATGATTGATTAGAATTTTAAACCACCTTCGCGTGCACCATCTGCCAAAGCCTTCACACGACCATGATACAGGTAGCCATTGCGATCAAAAACTACGGTCTTAACACCCACCTCCAAGGCACGCTCTGCTACAAGCTTACCTATTCTGGCGGCCACTTCACTCTTGGTGCCACTCTTTTCTACACCTCTCTCCAGAGAGGAAGCTGCGGTCAGTGTCACACCTTTCACATCGTCCACTACCTGTGCATAAATCTCTTTATTGCTTCTGAACACAGACAGGCGCGGCATCTCGCTAGTGCCACTCACCTTGTGACGAATTCTATATTTTATCTTTGTTCTTCTTAATTCTTTTTTTGTTGCCATTTTATTAACTTTTTAATGTAAAGTCTTCTAAATTTGGACGATATACTTTATTAGCAACTTACTTGTTATTTAGCGGCAGCTTTACCAGCCTTCTTACGAACTTCCTCGCCCACGAAGCGGATACCCTTACCCTTGTAAGGCTCGGGTTTGCGCAGTGAACGAATCTTTGCAGCAGCCATACCCAGCAACTCTTTGTCGCAACACATCATCGTGATGATGGGGTTTTTACCTTTCTCGGTGACAGCCTCTACGTGTATCTGCTCGGGGAACTCAATGAAGATCTTGTGGCTGTAGCCTAGATCCATCTCAAGCACTTGGCCTTGAGCGGTCACTTTCCAACCTACGCCAATCACTTCCTGCTTCGTAGTGAAACCTTCGCTGCAACCTACAACCATGTTGTGGGCCAAAGCACGGTACAGACCGTGCTGTGCCTTCATCTCGCGAGTGTCGTCGGGACGCGTAAAGTACAGATGACCATCTTCCACGTTCATCTTGATGGCAGGATTAACTTTTTGTGTCAACTCGCCCTTAGGGCCTTTTACGGTCAGCATATTGTCACCCGAGATAGAGACTTCTACACTCTTGGGCAGTGCTATGGGCATTTTACCAATTCTTGACATTTTCTATAATCTCCTTATTTTAATTAGCTGATGTAACATAGCACTTCGCCTCCCACGTTAAGGTTGCGAGCCTCTTTGTCGGTCATAAGACCTTTGGACGTGGAAATAATAGCGATACCCAGACCGTTCATCACGCGGGGCATGTTCTCCACGGAGACATAGCGGCGCAGGCCGGGAGTGGACACGCGTCTCAGATTGCTGATGGCACTCATTTTGGTGACGGGATGATACTTCAAAGCAATCTTGATGCTCTGGTTAGACTGACCCTCGTTCTCGAACTTGTAGTTCAGTATGTAACCTTTCTCGAACAGAATCTTAGTAATCTCTTTCTTTACATTGGATGCAGGGATTTCTACCACGCGATGCTTGGCCTGTATGGCGTTGCGCATGCGTGTCAAATAATCTGCGATAGGATCTGTTACCATTTTACTTTTGTTTTTTGTGCCTTGCAGTATTGAACCTTTTCTTAATAGTTGCTACCTACTCGTTTGTTCAACTTGCAAAACCTGTTAATCTTTGTTTCTTTTTACCAACTAGCTTTTTTCACGCCAGGGATCAAACCGTTCACAGCCATCTCACGGAAGTTGATACGCGAGATACCGAACTGACGCATATATCCCTTGGGACGACCAGTGAGTTGGCAGCGGTTGTGCATACGGATGGGACAAGCGTTCTTGGGTAGTTTCTGGAGCTTTATGACAGCCTCTTCCACAGCCTCGGGGTCCCCTGTGCGTACTATTTCTTTCAGGGCAGCGCGTTTGGCAGCGTATTTGGCCACCATCTTGGCTCTTTTGCGCTCTCTAGCTTTGATAGATTCTTTTGCCATTATCTTTCTAATAAGTAATTAGTATCTAGCTCTCGGCATCGGCAACTGCGACGTCAAACACAACGTCTTCCTGCCTCACGCCAATCACCATCAACATTTATTTCTGATTTTTGAAGGGAAGACCGAAATTCTTCAACAGGCTCATGCACTCTTTGTCGGTATTGGCAGTGGTCACGAAAGTGATATCCATACCCTGGATGCGGTCAATCTTGTCGATGTCTATCTCAGGGAAGATAATCTGTTCGCTGATGCCAAAAGTGTAATTGCCACGGCCGTCGAAGCCCTTGTCGTTGATACCGCGGAAGTCGCGGATACGAGGGATAGAAGCAGTGATAAGACGCTCTAGGAACTCATACATACGTTCGCCGCGCAGTGTTACGCGCACGCCGATAGGCATACCGCGGCGCAGTTTGAAGTTACTGATATCCTTTTTGCTCTTGGTGGCCACAGCTTTCTGACCGGTGATAGTGGTCATCTCCTCGATGCCCTTGTCTATCACTTTCTTGTCGGCTATTGCCAACTTGCCGAGGCCCTGGTTCAGGGTAATCTTAAGCAGGCGGGGGCACTGCATCACGGTCTTGTAGCCGTACTCCTTCATCAGAGCAGGCTTAATCTCCTCGTTATACTTAGTTTTCAGTGTCGGAATATAACTCATTATTTAATTACCTCCCCAGATTTTTTAGAATAACGTACTAATTTACCAGACTTTTCGTCCCTCCTTCTACCTATACGGGTGGGGGTTTTGCCATCCATCACCATAAGGTTGCTCAGGTCGATGGGAGCTTCCTGCTCCACGATGCCGCCCTGGGTGTTCTTGGCATTGGGCTTGGTGTGCTTCTTATTGATATTCCTGCCCTCCACGATGGCCTTGTTCTTTTCGGGATACACTTTCAGCACCTTGCCGGTCTGACCCTTGTCGTCGCCAGCAATCACCATAACGGTATCGCCTTTCTTAACGTGCAGTTTCATATCTTATTCTTTTTGGGGCAGCATGGTAGCCGCCTTATTTTTTACTTATTCTTTTTGTTTACAGGACTTCAGGGGCCAGTGAGACAATCTTCATGAATTGCTTGTCGCGCAGTTCGCGAGCCACGGGTCCGAAGATACGTGTGCCACGCAGCTCGTCCTGAGCGGTAAGGAGCACACAGGCATTGTCATCGAAACGGATGTAGCTGCCATCGGCGCGACACACCTCCTTCTTGGTGCGTACGACCACAGCCTTACTCACGGTTCCTTTTTTCACCTGACCGCTAGGAAGGGCATCCTTGATAGCCACCACTACGGTGTCGCCAATGGAGGCGTAGCGTTTTTTTGTGCCACCCAGCACGCGGATGCACAGAGCACTCTTGGCCCCGCTGTTGTCGGCAACGGTCATTCTTGTTTCTTGCTGTATCATAATTCTTCTTACTTAGCTTTTTCTACTATTTCCACAAGTCTCCAGCATTTGTTCTTGCTCAGGGGACGCGTCTCCATGATGCGCACTGTGTCACCAATGTGGGATTCATTCTTCTCGTCGTGAGCCATAAATTTGGTGCTCTTTTTAATGAACTTGCCATAGATGGGGTGTTTCACCTTGCGCTGAACGAGCACCACAATGCTTTTGTCCATCTTATCGCTGACCACGATGCCGATGCGTTCTTTTCTTAAATTTCTTTCCATGTTATTATACGTTTCTTGTTCGTTCTTCCTTCTCCCGTCAAGGCACATATCGCGTAGTGCCGTGCGTTGCCAGGATTACAAACGACGTTAATACTGCTCGTAGTTACTTCTCCTCAGCCTTGTTGGCGGCTTTCTGTTCAGCTATTTCGCGGGCGCGAAGTTCGGTGAGATAGCGAGCAATGTTCTTTCTGCTTTCTTTTATCTTATTAGGGTTTTCGATGGGTGACACGGCGTGTTGCAGTCTCATTTTCTGGAGCTTCACACGTTCGGTATCCAGTTTTTCCTTGAGTTCCGATGTGGGGATGTCTTTGAGGACTATTTCGTTTTTCATCTCTTTATCTCCTTATTCTTCGATGTAATCACGTTTCACGACAAACTTGGTGTTGATAGGCAATTTCTGGGCTGCAAGACGAAGAGCCTCTTTTGCAACGTCCATGGACACACCCTCGGCCTCAAGCAGTATGGTGCCAGGCAACACGCGAGCAACAAAGAACTCGGGAGCGCCTTTACCTTTACCCATACGCACCTCGTTAGGTTTGCGAGTAATGGGCTTGTCGGGGAAAATGCGAATCCAAATCTGACCTTCACGTTTCATGTAACGTGTCACTGCCTGACGAGCAGCCTCTATCTGGCGCCCAGTGATGAAACAGGTTTCCAGGGATTTGATGCCGAAGGTGCCGAAAGCCAATTCGTGGCCACGGAAAGCGTTACCCTTCATCTTACCCTTCTGCTGCTTTCTGTATCTTGTTTTCTTAGGTTGTAACATTGATACTTATTCTTTTATAGTAGTCCTACCGTCATGACTTCTTCTTGTTATGGCTATCTTACTTAGTGCCTGATGTTATCCATGGTGAGCGAACTACTGCGTTTATTTACTTAAGCCTTATTGTTTCTATTGTCTCTGCCATCGCGGTTTCCGTTTCTGCGACGAGGGCCACGGTCACTGCGGTCACGCTGTCCTGCGGGGTGACGGCCGTTGCGGTCGGCGTTGTTGCCGCCAACGTTCGAGGATACAAGCTCTTTCTTGCCATAGACGATGCCACGGCAAATCCACACCTTCACGCCTATGCGCCCATAGCTGGTGTGTGCCTCGTCCTGTGCATAGTCGATGTCTGCACGCAGGGTGTGCAGAGGAGTGCGACCTTCCTTGTAATGTTCCACACGCGCTATTTCGGCACCGCCGATACGCCCGCTTACGCTCACCTTGATGCCCTCGGCACCCATGCGCATGGTGTTGGTGATAGCGTTCTTGACAGCTCTGCGATACATCACACGGCCTTCAATCTGACGGGCGATATTGTCAGCCACCAGTACAGCATCCAGTTCGGGACGCTTCACTTCGCTGATGTTAATCTGCACGTCCTTCTTAGTAAGCTTTTTCAGCTCCTCCTTCAGTTTGTCCACCTCGGCGCCGTTCTTGCCAATAATCAGACCCGGCCGGGCAGTGTTGATAGTCACAGTGAGGAGTTTCAACGTTCTTTCGATATAAATCTTCGAGATGCCAGCTTTAGCAAAGCGAGCTTTGAGGTATTTGCGTATCTTATCGTCCTCTACCAGTTTCATCTCGAAGCGCTTTCCGCCGTACCAGTTAGAATCCCATCCGCGGATGATACCTAATCTGTTACCTATTGGGTTAGTTTTTTGTCCCATTATTGCTTAACTTCTTTTTTATTTACTTATTTGTTTCTTCTTGCTTAGCAGCAGGATTCTCATCGGCACGGCTGCCCAGAATCATCGTGATGTGGTTGCTGCGTTTGCGAATGCGATAGCCACGCCCCTGAGGAGCTGTCATCATGCGGCGCATGGTGCGACCTTCGTCCACCATAATCTGCTTCACATAGAGCAGTGCCTCTTCTTCGCGCTTGCCTTCGTTCTTGGCTTTCCAATTAGCGATAGCCGAGAGCAGAAGTTTGCGCATCTTGGGGGCGGATTCGCGAGGGCTGTATTGCAGGATGGCAAGAGCCTTGTCCACATCCACGCCACGAATCTGATCAGCCACGAGGCGGGTCTTCCGGGGCGAGGTGGGATTGTTCATCAGCTTAGCCACATAATAAGTCTTGTTGGCTTCTTTGCGTGCTTCGGCACGTGTATGTTTTCTGTTTCCCATTTCTTCTTTATCTTATTAATTAAAGCGGGTTGTTCTTGTTACTGGGAAGAAGCGTGGTGAGACATGAACTTTTCAATGTTAGAAGCTTCATCCCTTGTCTCATTTATGCACTCTTGTCCTTGTTGCCGGCGTGGCCGCGGAAAGTGCGAGTGGGAGCAAACTCACCCAGTTTGTGACCCACCATGTTCTCGGTGACGTACACGGGTATGAATTTGTTGCCATTGTGCACGGCAATGGTCTGACCCACGAAATCGGGACTGATCATCGAAGCACGACTCCAGGTTTTGATGGTGACCTTCTTGTTGCTCTTCTGAGCTTCCAGCACTCTTTTTTCCAGTTTATGGAAAATATAAGGACCTTTCTTTAATGAACGACTCATGTTCTTTTCGTTTTTAACTTTTCGCCTCCCTTTGCTATTGTTTACACTATGCTGCGGAGACGAAACGCCTCATTATTACTTCTTTCTTCTTTCAATGATATACTTGCTCGAGAGCTTCTTAGGCGCGCGAGTCTTGTAGCCCTTGGCAGGAATACCTTTGCGGGTGCGAGGATGTCCGCCGCTCTGGCGACCTTCACCACCGCCCATGGGGTGATCTACGGGGTTCATCACAACGCCACGGTTGCGGGGACGGATGCCGAGGTGGCGATTGCGGCCGGCCTTGCCGCCCACTTCTAGGTTGTGCTCCGTGTTAGAAACCACGCCTACCGTGGCACGGCAGGTCTGGAGTATCATGCGCATCTCACCGCTAGGCATCTTGATGATAGCATAACGATCGTCGCGGCTCATCAGTTGAGCGTAAGATCCA
>CAMURW010000091.1 GCA_947097635.1 uncultured Bacteroidales bacterium | reverse complement strand
GACGAGAAAGGTTGCATCGACATTGGCTATCGCTACATTAAGTTGGGCGAAAAAGCCAGCGGCGGAAGGCAGCTGAGACCCCACAGCGTGTGGTTCGGAGAAGCAGTACCCAACATCGCCCCTGCCAGCGAGCTGTGCATGAAAGCAGACTACTTCGCGGTGATAGGCACCAGCATGGTGGTATATCCCGCCGCAGGGCTGATAATGTATGTCTCCTCCTCTACGCCCTGTTATCTGGTAGACCCCAAGGCAGTGGAGATCAGCCGTCCCATCACTATCTTCCGCGAAAAAGCGGGCACTGGCGTAAAAAAAGTTGTTGATGAATTGATTGCCCTGGCATACAAGAGCAACAGGCTGCCGTAGGGACATCCCTGCCAATATGGCTGCCGTTCTTGTAGGAAGTTGCTCCACTACCTCACTGCCGTAAGGCAATTATTTACATAATATGCCTATCCGTAAAAGACCCCAATAGGCTTCAAATTGTTCAAAATCCTACCTATATGCTTGCGAAACGTGCTGAATGCTGCAAGCACAAAAAAAGCGATACGCACATCGGACATGGGCATAAGTCAGGCTTGGGTCGAGAATGAGTCGAGAATGGGTCGAGAATGAGTCGGAATATTCCGACCTAGGCCTGGCGCAAGCAAGACGCGGATGCGCTACAAGGTGGACGCGAGATGTAGTGCATGGCAATAACCATGTTACAAAATTACGCAAAATTTTTGCTTGCGGAATTTAAGGATAT
Organism: uncultured Bacteroidales bacterium; assembly: GCA_947097635.1. Taxonomy (GTDB): domain Bacteria; phylum Bacteroidota; class Bacteroidia; order Bacteroidales; family P3; genus Colimorpha. The sequence goes on along the minus strand of CAMURW010000091.1, from coordinate 5,732 downwards.
GAAAATCATGTTGTACACGCTGCTTGCACGAAAGCAGGCCATCAAGCAGGCCATAAGGCCCATTTTTTAGGATACTTTCATGACGGAGAAAGTGGCTGATATACAGGTGGCAGCATTGTCTTTCCGCGATGGCGCTAGAGGCAGCCTGCCAGCTCCTGGAACTTATTTTCCTGATAATTGAAGAAAAACTAGTACTTTTGCGGATGAAATATGACGTCCCCACGCTATGTTGCGCTTTCGAGACCCTATATGGCTGGCAGTGTTGCCCCTGGCGGCAGGAATAGTGCTGCAGGTGCTGTTGCCCTCATCCTCGTGGGGATGGACAATGGGTGTGTGTGCCTTGATGCTGTTGTTGCTGCCATGGACACGCAACAGGAGAGGCGGTATGACATCACAGTTCACCCTTCAACTGCTGCTGGCTTTCATGGCATTGGGCTACGGACTGGCACAGGTGCGCATGCCCGGACAGGAAAAAGACTATTTCGGCAAGTTGCTGACAGCGGCAGAGGGACGTGCCAACGGGCAGCAGATAAGGCCGACAAGAAAGGCTACCGTGCTGCACGCGAGGGTAACAGACTTGCCACAACACGGCCGCACGACCCTGAAAGTGACTGCGACAGTGCTGGCAGCGCAGAACGGGACAGGCGAAATGCAGAAGACAAGCGGCATGTTGATGCTAATGCTGAAGAACACGCCAAAAGCCGCAAGCGTGCAACCAGGCGACCATTTGTTGCTGTGCTGCAGTCCAAGTCCGCCCTCGATGGCCACCAACCCCGGACAATTCAACTACAGGCGTTACCTTTCGTGTAGAGGCGTTCTGTATCAGGCCTTCGTGGACGACACGGAATACGTGGTGCTATGCCACGATGCGAAAGGCTGGCGTACTATGGTGGCACACTGGCGAGGCACAATGCTGAAACGTATGCGGCAGTCCCGTCTCACAGCAGCACAGCAAGGGGTGGCAGAGGCATTGCTGCTGGGATGGAAGGACGACGTGGATGAGGAGACACAGGCGCAGTTTCGCGATGCCGGCATAACGCATCTGCTGTGTGTCAGCGGACTACACGTAGGCATAGTGGCATGGCTGATAGGCTGGTGCCTAAAGCCGTTTTGCGTGAGAAGGCGAGGCTACATGTGGATAAGCGTGGTGCAACTGGCCGGCACGTGGGCGTTTGTAATCCTCACAGGCATGGCACCTAGCACCTGTCGCGCAGGCATTATGTTCTCTTGCATAATAGTGGGCGAGCTGTTCTTCTCCAAACCTCCTGTGCTGAACAGCGTCGCTGTAAGTGCGCTCATCCTGCTGCTAGCACGTCCGCTTGTGCTGTTCGATGTCGGCTTTCAGCTCTCCTACGCTGCGGTGATAGGCATCGTTACCCTTGCTCCCACTTTGCAAAAAATGGCGCAAGGGGCCCAGTTTCAGGACCATCTGGCACCATGGTTCTTCGCCAAAGTGTGGAATCTGCTGTGTGTCACCACCGCAGCGCAACTTTCCACGTTGCCGTTGGTGCTATACTATTTTCATCAGTTTCCACTCTACTTTGTCGTTGCCAATATCACCATTGTGCCTTTTGCCACTGTGCTGCTGGCTACTGCGCTGGTAATGATGCTAATAAGCTGGTGGACATGGGCTTTCCACGCCGCAGGCTGGCTACTAGGGGTGGAACTTAAAGGCGTGGCGGCGGTGACCGGGTGGGTGTCGTCGTTGCCGCACGCAATGCTGCAAAGCATCTATTTCGACCTTCCTATGGCACTGCTGATGGGTGTGGCAGTGCTGATGGTCATCTTGTGGACGCAGGGGAGAACAAGGGCGTTGCTGCTGGAATTGCCACAGGGACGACGCAACCAGCGAATATTGCCTCTGTTGTCGCTGGCGGCACTACTTGCTATGTCCTGCTACGTTGCGATAAGGAGCCTCTCTTTCGGACACCAGCATCTGCTGGTGTGCTACGACACTGGAAGCCGCACCGCTTTGGAGATGGTGCAAGGCCACAGCGGAGTGCTGTACTGCGACAGCGCCACTGCCGCGCAACCTTCCCGCGTGGACTTCCAAGTGCAGGGCTGCGAGGTCTGCCATCAGGTGCATCAACGCAAGGTGGCGTCTCTACCACGCTTTCTGTCATTAGGCGCTACCAGGATTGCGATAGTGGTGCATTCCAACAGTTATGAACTGCGGCACATTGTTCGCCATCAGCGAAATTTGCCGCCTCGTCTGCGCGTGCAGTATGTTGTGCTTGCCGATTACGCCTATGTCTCTGTACCCGAGTTGACGCAGCTATTCGACTTCGACACTATCGTGCTGGCTTCCAGCCTCTCCCGTAGTTCACGCCAGACCAGGATAGAAGAATGCCAGCAGCTGGGAATCCCTTGTCACGACGTTTCACAAGAGGGAGCCTGGGTGATGAAGGCACACAACAGGTGAACGTGGTGCTGAAGAAAGCAGCCCCCTGTTACCGATTTTCTCTGCCCTTCCCACACAATAAATGTCACCTTTTTGCGTAAAATAATACAATATAGGTGTAATGTTAAGATTAAACATACGATGGAATTGAATGAAAGCTTGAAGACACTGGTCTTCGATAAGAGCGACCTCAAGAAAAAGGTATACAATGCTACCAAAGAGAGCTTCGAACTCTTCCGCAGCACTACACACCAAATCACCAACCTTTTCAAGGAAAGTGCACAAAACGAGCAACGCGACGTGCAGTTTGAATACACCGACCGAGGCGATTTCGAGTTCGAGATGCAGTTCGCTGGCGACATCCTCATTTTCATGATGCACAGCAACGTGTTCGAGTTCTCGCGTAACCACGAAGTGATGAAATCGCCCTACATACGCGAAAATACGAACCGCAGCTACTGCGGTGTCATACATATCTACAACTTCCTATCCGACAGTTTCAGTTACGCCCGCGACAATGATTTGGGCTACCTAATAGGTCGCATCTTCATCAATCACGAGAAGCATTATTTCATTGAAGGAAAAAGGGAACTGGGAATGCTATACAACAACTTTGGCACCAGCACCATAACCCCCGAAAGCGTGCTGAGCATCATAGAGAGTTCCGTTGAATACACCACCAATTTTGATTTACTTACACCTCCCTACGACGAAGTGAAGATGGTGACTGTAGGTGAAATGCGAAACAATTTCGATAAAAAATCCATGATCACAGCCAAACGTTTAGGATTTCGTTTTCAAGCAGATACAGACTAATATCCCCCGTACGCAAGAGGTGGCAGAATGGTGAAAGTGAAAAAAAAATTTGTCAATTAAAAAAATGTGTGTAATTTTGCAACTCGAAACAGCGAAAGAAAAAGATGTTAAAATCTTTTTAAGTCACTGATTCAAAGTTAAGTGGTCCGATCGTCTAGTTGGCCCAGGACGTGAGATTTTCATTCTCAAAATCGCGGGTTCGAATCCCGCTCGGACTACAAATTCAAAGAAAGATTATTAATAAAGAGATGGCACACCACAATTCTGCTAAGAAAAGAATTCGCTCTAGCGAAAAGAAAAGAGTCGAAAACAGATATTACGCCAAGACGATGCGCAACGCCCTCCGTGACTTCAGAGCCTTAGAGGACAAGGATACTGCTACTGAGAAACTGCCGAAAATGCTCTCCATCATCGACAAATTGGCGAAACGTTCTGTTATCCACAAGAACAAAGCATCAAACCTGAAGTCCAAGCTGATGAAGAAAGTGAATGCAATGTAAATGTAATTGTTTTCCCACATTAGAAAGTTCTCATAATTTTATAGGTTATAAATGGTTCAGCCGACTGAGATAGTCGGCTGTGCTTTTGTCGTATAGCAAAGAGGAGCAGGCTTCTTTTGGGGTCAGTAGATATTTCGTGGGGATAAGCATATTGTTTAGCACGCCTAAAAAGGAAGAAACTTTTGTCCACAACTCCCCTTAAGTTAGCCCTGAAGAGTTTTATTTTTGCATTTAAGGAAAGTCAGTCACTTCAACGGCAGCCATAAAGCCTTTTGATTCAAAATGAAGATCATCTGAAAGGTCTCTTTCCATCTTCTCGTCAAGATGAATGCGCAATAGTGAAGAGCTTTGTTCTATGTTAACTATAGAGAAATAAGACAATACATCCTTGGGTAAAACGCACTCGGCTAACTGAGATAGATATTTTTCTTCCATAATGCACAGGAAATAAAAATATATTAATTACAGAAATTTCCACACCTTTTTCTACTGAGCCGCTAGGGCGCTATATTCAACATTCCCCTTTCATCGAAAAGAGAAGTGACATCACCCTCTTTCAGATGATGGCCTCTGAGACCCGCACGGCGAGCAGCCTCCACATTGGTGATATTGTCGTCTATAAAGAGGGTCTCGTCGGCTTTCAGATGCTGCTCGTCCAGGATGAGCCGGAATCCTTCCAGATCGGGTTTTCGCAGATGCATGATGTGCGAGAAATAGCAGGCTTTGAAGCACTCGGCGAAGAAGTCGCATCCATATTTCCTGTCCAGCGACTGGGTGTAACTGTCGTAGTTTATCTGATTCGTGTTGCTAAACAGGAATACGTCATAATGACCCTTCAGCCTTTTCAGCATCGTCACCCTAGGCTCTGGCACGTCGATGAGGATAGCGTTGAGAATCTCGTCTATAGCGTCGTCCGTCAGAGGACTCTGGGTCATACGGCGTATATAGTCGCGAAAGTCCGCCACGCTCATCCGCCCTGTCTCGAAGAGATCCATTTCTGGCGTTTGGAAAGTGCGTCCATAAAAATATTCTGTGCCTTTCACGCAGTGGCGCTCAAAAGCCTCTGCAATGTTCTCGTAGCATATATCCAGGACGACACCGCCCAAGTCGAAGATAATGTTCTTAATCATGTCTTTTTTTTTCGTGTTAATAATGCCATAACATGCTGTTTTATAGAAAGAAAAACGTGTTTTCTTTTTTTTCTTTGCACTTTCGACACTGCAAAGGTACGATTTTTTCTCTTTGCATATGTTTTCCAATGCAATTTACGGGTTCTCCTTGTCGGAAGGAATAAAAAGATATTCTGCAAAAAAATATTGAGAGCCAATAGTTTGAGAGAAAAACAACTCTTTTTGTAAAAAAATATTTTGTCAGTATCAGAAAAAGTAGTATTTTTGCATCCGCAATTAAGGAAAAGAGTTCTTTGAAAACAATTGCAGAGGGTCCGGTAGTTCAGTTTGGTTAGAATACATGCCTGTCACGCATGGGGTCGCGCGTTCGAGCCGCGTCCGGACCGCAGAAAGAAGCTCTCCCAGGGAGGGCTTTTTTTATATATCTTTACATCAGGGGCTGATCGGTTTTGACAGCAATGATAATGGGTGTGCAAGCATGCAGGCTCACGCTTCAACAGCCTTGACAATGGAAGCAAAAAAGTAATAGGCGAAAATAACTACGCTCTTGCTGCTTAACCGAAGCATAGTAAGTTAGCTTAATCGTCGTCACAGTGGCGGCGACAAGACACTTCCCGCCCAGCAGGCCCTTCGCTGGTCGACAAGGAGGTGCTCGTGAGAAAGGGATAGTCGCAGTGGTGTCTCGAAGCTGCGATGAAATTTTAGAGGCTAAGGCGCGCCTTGGGTGCCCGTGTCCGGGGTACGCCCTACAATCAATCGCAGGATAAGCATGTAGAAAACGCATCAGTTAGTTGTTTGGACGGCGGTTCGATTCCGCCCAGCTCCACGGAAAACCACAGCAGGCTCACAAGGATATTGCCTTGCGAGCCTGCTGTGGTTTTCCGT
>CAMURW010000090.1 GCA_947097635.1 uncultured Bacteroidales bacterium | reverse complement strand
GCCAAAATCGCCCCACCCTATGGTCATGGCATTGCTCTTTTCGCCGTCGCCAGCACAGAGTACCACACCCTTGCCATTGCCATGAAAAAAAGAAAATTTCATGACACTAAACTCTTCAATATTAACTTCTTTAAACATGTTTGCTGAACTATTGGTTCCCATCTTGGCAGGATGTAGGGTGTCACCTTTCTGCGCTTCCCGCACTGAGGAGTGGCAAGGCAGCAACAACAGTGCCACACCAGCACATAATGCAAGATAACTTTTTTATTGCAAAAATACACAATTTTCGCCACTTGTACGAAAAAACATACAAATCACAAAAAAAGAGTATTTTTGCAGCACAATTCTAACGCTCATGGCAAAGAAAAAGGCACAAGAAATCAACATCATAGGACACATCGTAGACATACCGCGACATCGCATCTACGACGGCGTGCTACATGTGCTGAATGGCAAAATATTGGCGATAACGCCCCTGGACGATACACAAGGCGAGACACACGACGCCACAGCGGCGGTAGCTTCCCCCCTACCCTACATCTTGCCCCCTTTCGTGGATTCGCATATACACATAGAAAGCACCCTTCTCACACCACACCACTATGCACGACTGGCGGTGACGAAAGGCGTGACCTGCGCCGTCGCCGACCCTCACGAGATAGCCAACGTGCTGGGGGAGGATGGCATAGACTTCATGATAAACGACAGCAGGCGCGCGCTTTTCCACTTCCATTTTGGTGCACCCAGCTGTGTGCCCTCCACACCCTTCGAGACGGCAGGGGCTACGTTGGATGCCAAGGCCGTGACCAAGCTGCTGAAAAGAAAGGACATATACGGACTGGCAGAGATGATGAACTACCCCGGCCTGCTGGCAGGAGACAAGGATGTGCTGGCCAAGGTAGATGCCGCCCTGAAGCTTGGCAAGCCAATAGACGGCCATGCACCCGGACTGAGGGGCGACGAGGCGAAGAGATACATCGATGCCGGCATCACCACAGACCACGAGTGCACCACGCTACAGGAAGCCGAGGAACGCATAAAGCTGGGCATGAAGATACTGATAAGGGAAGGCAGCGCGGCCTGCAACCTGGACGCACTGTGCTACCTACTGACCAACCACGACAAAGAGCTGATGTTCTGCAGCGACGACCTCTATGCCGACGACATGATAAAGGGCTATATCGACGAATGCGTGCGCCGCACCATAGCCAAAGGTATGCCCTTCTGGAACGTGCTGACAGCAGCCTGTCTCACGCCATTGAAGCACTACAACTTTCCCCACGGCACACTGGCAGCAGGAGACCCCGCCGACTTCATCTGCGTGGACAACTTCCGCGACATGAACGTGCTACGCACCTTCGTGGACGGTGTGGAGGTGTACAACAAAGCAAAGGGAGTGCTGGACGACAACTTCCTCCTGGCACGTCCGCAAGACAACGACGACGACGCAGCAGACACGCTCCCAAACCACTTTCACGCGCATACGCTGAGTGCGAAGGACCTTGTAGTTACGCCCAAGGGCGACAAGATGCGCTGCATTGTAGCCAAAGAAGGGGAACTCTACACCACCTGCAGGATGGTGAAGCCACTAATAAAGGAAACGGGAAAGACACGCAACGTAGTATCCGACCCCCAGCACGATGTGCTGAAGCTGGTGGTACTGAACCGCTACGACGAGGCAGCGCAGCCCTCCACAGCTTTCATCGAAGGCTTCGGGCTAAAAAGTGGTGCCATAGCCTCCACCATAGCCCACGACAGCCACAACATCATTGCCACGGGCTGCAACGACGAAGAAATAGCGCACGCCATAAATCGGCTGGTGCTGGCGAAAGGCGGCCTCTGCATCTGCAACGGAAACCAGGAACAAGTGCTGGCATTACCTGTGGCAGGACTGATGTCGCCAGAAAGTGGCGAGGAAGTAGCACGTCAGCACCAGGCACTTAGAAAGAAGGCACACGAACAGGGATGCTGTTTTTCCACTCCTTTTATGACACTGGCGTTTATGGCCCTGCCCGTGATACCAGAGCTGAAGCTTACCGACAAAGGACTCTTTGACAGCGAGAAGTTTATGTTCGCGCAACTATTTGAATAGCAGAGCAACGCGTGAACTTCGAAAGCCGAAAGGCGGTTTTTATGCAAATTTTTCTTCTTCATGTCGAGAAAAATGCATAATTTTGCAGTCGCAAATCGGTCTTGGGTATCGGGCGCAGCACTCATATTCCACTGATATTGTTGACTTACAGACATCCTAGTGGCTTCATTGACTTCATATTTATTGAAATACTAAATAATTTAAAATACACTAACTCTATGAAAGACGTAAAGGAATACATAGAAAAAAACAAAGACCGCTTCCTAGAGGAACTGTTTTCGTTGATTCGCATCCCTTCAATCAGCCCAGAAGTGGAGCACAAACCCGATATGGTGCGCGCCGCCAACCGTTGGAAGGAACTACTGCTTTCCAGCGGTGTCGACAAGGCTGAAGTAATGGCCACGGAAGGCAACCCTGTGGTGTATGGCGAGAAAATGATAGACCCCAAAGCCAAGACAGTGCTGGTATACGGCCACTACGACGTAATGCCCGTGGCTCCCCTCGACGAGTGGCGCACCAACCCCTTCGATCCTGTTGTCAAAGACGGCAAGATATGGGCACGTAGCGCCGACGACGACAAAGGGCAGAGCTTCATGCAGGCTAAAGCCTTCGAATTCATGGTGAAAACCAACCAACTGCCCTGCAATGTAAAGTTCATGCTGGAAGGCGAGGAGGAAATAGGCAGCCCAAGCCTCTACGACTTCTGCGAGAGGCAAAAAGAGATGCTGAAAGCCGACGTTATCCTGGTCAGTGACACCAGCATGCTCTCCATGGACCAGCCCAGCATCACCAGCGGCCTGCGCGGCCTCTGCTACTGGGAGGTGGAAGTAACAGGCGCCGACCACGACCTGCATAGCGGAATATATGGCGGCGCTGTGGCCAACCCCATCAACGTGCTATGCAAGATGATTGCAGACCTGCACGACGAAAACGGACACATCACCATCCCCGGTTTCTACGACGACGTGATGGTGATTAGCGACGAGGAGCGCAAGCTGATGGCACAGGCTCCTTTCAGCCTGGAGGGCTACAAGAAAGGACTCGGCATCAAGGAGGTACATGGCGAGAAAGGCTACAGCACCATGGAACGCACTGGCATACGTCCTTGCCTGGACATCTGCGGCATCTGGGGCGGGCACACCGGCGAAGGCAGCAAAACGGTGCTGCCCAGCAAGGCGCACGCCAAAATAAGCACACGTCTGGTGGCCAACCAGGATTATGAGAAAATCAGCGAGCTGTTCAAGGAATACTTTGAAAAGGCGGCGCCCGAGTACGTCACTGTGAAAGTCACTCCGCTCCACGGCGGTGCAGCCTACGTCTCCCCCTTGGATCTGCCTGCCTACAAAGCTGCCGAGAAAGCCATGGAGAAGACCTTCGGCAAACGGCCCATTCCCACGCGCAGCGGTGGCAGCATTCCTATCGTGGCAGGCTTCGAACGCATCTTGGGCATCAAGAGCATCCTCATGGGCTTCGGCCTCGCTAGCGACGACATCCACGCTCCCAACGAGAACTTCCCTGTGGCGCAGTGGCTCCGCGGCATAGAAACAATTCCCTATTTCTATGAGTATTTCACCGAAGCAGAGTAACTTCGCCAAAGCGGAATAAATCATACATTTTAAACCCGAAAGAAAAGAGGCTAGGCGTAACCTAGCCTCTTTTTTCGTCTCTTTCTCTTCAAATTACGTCCTCATGCAGCTGTGTAACGCAAAATAGTTGTTTTTTTTGTAGTTGCAGGACTTACAGCAATATTATTTTTCGTATTTTTGCGGTTTATTTTGATGCTTCATAAATACTTGAAACAATATAAAAGAAACTCATTATTAATTAGTTAAATATATAATCGCCGTGTATAGAATTCTCGAATCACGACAACTTACCGAGGTTGTACACCTCCTGGAAGTGGAAGCTCCCTGGGTGGTAAAACATGCCCTGCCCGGACAATTTGTTATCGTAATCTCCGACGCCAAAGGCGAACGGATACCTCTGACAATTGCAGACATCGACGAGGAACGACAAAGCATAACGCTTATCATACAGGCTGTAGGCTACAGCAGCAGTAAGTTGTGCACCATGAAAACAGGCGAGGCACTCTATTCCGTTGTAGGACCTCTGGGGCACCCCATCGACATTATCAACAACGGTTACAAAGGCCGCACCTTGCTGGTGTGCGGTGGCGTAGGCACAGCACCCATCTACCCCATTGCTAAGTGGCTGCACCAAAATGGATTGCACTCCGATGCCGTAGTTGGTGCACGCAAAGAAAGTTTGCTATTCTATAACGACGAAATACGTGCGGTGTGCGACAACGTCTACCAAATGACAGACGATGGCAGCAACGGAAACAAAGGCATAGTGACGGACAAAATCAAGGAACTGGTACTGTTGAAAGGCGAGAAATACGACCTGTGCATAGCCATAGGTCCTATGATAATGATGAAATGTACATCGTTGCTCACCAAGGAACTAAGCATCCCCACCTTAGTGTCGCTGGACTGCCTGATGGTGGACGGCACGGGAATGTGCGGTGCCTGCCGTGTGCAAGTAAATGGCAGGACGAAATTCACCTGCGTGGATGGACCCATTTTCGACGGACACTATGTAGACTATGACGAAGCCAAACGTCACCTCACCATTAACAACAATGACAGAAAGACGACAGAGCTGCTGGAAAACACAGGCTACTCGAGCAAAAAAGGCTGTGAAATTCCTTCACAGCCCTCAGACTGTGACACACATCCTGCCCACAGACAACATCCCATGGAACAGCCTGCCGAAATTCGCGCCCACAACTTCGAGGAGGTGTCGTATGGGTTCAACTGCAAGGAAGCCATGACGGAAGCCAGCCGCTGCTTGCAATGCAAGGTGCCACCGTGCGTGAAGAGCTGTCCCGTAAACATACAGATACCTCGGTTCATTCACTCTCTGCGGCAAGGAAACACCAAAGAAGCCCTACGAATCATCCACTTGGATTCTTCGTTGCCGGCCATCTGCGGACGTGTGTGTCCGCAAGAGGCGCAATGCGAAGGCAGCTGCATCCTGGGCAAAAAAGGCGAACCTATAGCCATCGGTGCCCTGGAACGGTTTGCTGCAGACCATGGCAAAGACACTGAAAGCGAAAAGTTACAACCCGAAACGAAGACCCTCCCCGGCAAGAAAGTTGCTATAATAGGCAGTGGCCCCAGCGGACTGGCCTGTGCCACCGACCTGGCACGCAAAGGCTACAGAGTCACTATCTTCGAGGCACTGCACCATGCCGGAGGTGTGCTGGTATACGGCATTCCTGAGTTTCGCTTGCCCAAACGGCGCGTAGTGGAACCCGAAATAGAGAGTTTATTAGCTATGGGCGTGGAAATCAAGACCAACGTGATTGTAGGCAAAAGCATCACCGTGGATGAACTGATGGAACACGAAGGTTTTGCGGCTATCTATATTGCCAGTGGTGCCGGACTGCCCAAGTTCATGGGTATTCCCGGCGAAGGCTTGGTAGGCGTGATTAGCGCAAACGAGCTACTTACGCGTACCAACCTGATGCATGGCTACGATGAAAACTATGCCACCCCCATCTTCTTGGGCCAACGTGTGGCGGTGGTAGGGGGAGGGAATGTGGCTATGGATGCTGCTAGAACCGCTCTGCGTCTGGGCAGCGATGTAACGGTAGTGTATCGTCGCAGCGAAGCAGAGATGCCTGCACGTCGCGAAGAGGTGATGCATGCGCGTCAGGAGGGCATCCGCTTCGAGTTACTGACAAATCCTGTTGCTATTCTCGATGACAAAACCGGCAACGTTAGTGCATTACGCTGTGTACGGATGGCTCTTGGCGAATCCGACACGAAAGGTCGTCGCAGCGTATCTCCTATTCAGGGCAGCGAGTTCGAGATCCCTGTCGCTACTGTGGTTATGGCTATTGGCACCAGTCCCAATCCATTGCTGAAAAGCACTACACTCGGTTTAGAGACCGACCACCACGGCTGCATAACCATCGACGAAGTCACACGAATGACCAGCCGTCCTGGTGTTTTTGCCGGCGGCGATGCAGTAAGTGGTGCTGCAACGGTGATCTTAGCCATGGGGGCAGGACGAGAAGCTGCCGCTACAATGGACGAATACTTGAAGAGAAAACAATAAATAACACAAATTCCCTGCTATGCTGCTCCATTCCTCGCCTTAGATCTGTCCATAGGCACTGGGAGCATAGAGGGCACATAAAGAGAGAGGGCAAAGTGGGTAAAAAAGAGCAACCACGGACAAGCCTCGGAGGCAAAGGGGAGTAACTGAGCATTCCCCCCTGCTATCCTTCAAGTCGCAAGTCATCCTTACTTGAACAATATTGGGATGTATTTTTGCAGACCGGCTTTCTGTAGGTTGCGGATGATATTGCTCCTCGTCTCGCGTTTGTAGAAGAAAAACATCTCGTTTTGTGCTTTTTTCTCGT
>CAMURW010000089.1 GCA_947097635.1 uncultured Bacteroidales bacterium | reverse complement strand
TACGAAACTTCTCTCAGTCCACGGAAATTATTAGCTACGCCCCTTTCTCCCTTCTTCGGCAGCACCGCGAAGGAGGGGATATGGCATTAGGAATAGTTTTTTTTCGTGCATGTGAGAATATTTTCTTATCTTTGCCCGTTTTTAAGGATAGTGCCGTAAATGGCTAACTATTTCTTTGATTGAAATATATATATTATTATATTAATAGCGTAGAGCCATGAAAAAACGTAAAATGCCTGCTCTTTGGGTCGCCTTGTTGGCCATGATGTCTCTGGCGGCAGTGGCACAGCCTCGCCAGCCGCAGCCCTCTTTGGACACCCTCCTCAACCACGTCCGCGCGCTCTCAAACGCCCAGTATCAGGGTCGCTTGGCAGGCTCAGAAGCCTATCAGGAAGCTGCCCGCTATTGCAAGGAGGCGCTGAGTCGCTACGGAGTGAAGCCTTATCAGGGCGAGTGGTATCAGTTCTTCGAGACCGAGTGGAACCAGATAGAAAACGCAACTTTCAAAAGTTACGTGCGCTCCAGCGACACCCGCAAGGTGTATGTGCTGGGGCGTGAGTTTGCCTGCGCCGGAATGACGGGACGCGGATATGCGGATGCCAGCGTGGTGTTCTTGGGGTATGGTATCGACGATGCCAGCTACGATGAGTATGCCAACGTGGATGCGCGGGGCAAGATAGCACTTGTGCTGAGCGGTGTGCCCGACTGGCTGCCCAGCACGGTGACAAACAAATATCGCACGTTGCGCGACAAGGCACGTGTGGCCAAGAAGCACGGCTGCTGCGCACTGGTGGCGGTGAATATGAATGCCAATTGTCCGGATGACGAGGTACAGTGTTATACCTACAACGGCGAGATGCCTCATCTGCTCACGTTCCCCATCATTCAGCCCACGCGTACCTGTGCACGTATGCTGTTTCAGGACGAGAAGATGACTTTCGACAGTGCTACGGCGCAGTTGCAGAACACAATGAAGCCGCAGAGCTTCCATTTCCGCAAGAAGTTCGAGATAGAAATCAACGCCAAATACCTCCCCAAGGCCGTCACTTGCAACGTAGTGGGCGTGTATCCTGGTACAGACAGCCGCCTGAATGGCGAATATGTGGTGATAGGCGCCAGCCTGGACGGCGTTGGACAGCAAGGAGAAACGTGCCTGTTTCCCGGTGCCGACTACAACGCCAGCGGAGTGGCGGCATTGCTGGAAAGTGCGCGTATGCTACAGGAAGCAGAGGAGCAGCCTGGAAGAAACGTGCTGTTCGTGCTCTTCGGTGCCAGTGAGCAGCAACATCTGGGCAGCCAGATCTTCGTCAGCAACTTCAACCCGCTGAAGCGCGTAGAGGCTTTCGTGGATCTCTCCGGCCTGGGCGGCGGCACACGTGTGGCAGCACTGGGCAACAATAGGTATCCAGGTCTCTATGGGGTGGCAAAGCGCATGGACAGCATCTACTGCAACGTGCTACAGGCTGGTCTTACGACCGATCCCAAGGGTGCAGCCCTGGCCTTCGATGCCATAGGAATTCCCTGTATCAATCTCACCAACGTGAACGGTACCAGGCATACGCACCAGCCGAGCGACATTGCAGAGAATGTGGACAGAGGCTTCCTGGTAGGTGCCACACGCCTGGCGTTCCAAACCATCTACGAACTCTCCTTCGGCGACTATCAGGGCCGCAGCCAGGTGAGTAGAAGATACAAATTCAGATAACCGTATAGGCTTCCGTACCTCCTTGTGAGCCTGGGGAGGCCTGCAATGTTTCAATTTATTATTTCTATGTTCGCTCTTTACAAGAAAGAACTCTCCACCTTCTTCTCATCGCTGACTGGGTATCTGGCCATCGGTGTCTTCTTGCTGCTCACGGGACTGATGCTGTGGATATTCCACTCCAGCTTCAACGTCCTGGACTATGGCTACGCTACCTTGGACAGCCTCTTCTTCGTGGCACCTTTTCTCTACCTGTTCCTCATCCCCGCCATCACCATGCGTATGCTCGCCGAGGAGAAAAAGAACGGTACCCTGGAGCTGTTGCTCACCAAGCCCCTTAGCGAGATGAACATCGTGTGGGCCAAGTTTCTCGCCGGCATCACGCTGGTGTTTCTCAGCCTGCTGCCCACGCTGGTGTATTACATCATCGTGTTCTCCCTCGGCGACCCGCGAGGCAATATCGATACAGGCGCCGTGGCGGGCTCGTACGTGGGGTTGCTGCTGCTCGGTGCCGCCTTTGTCTCCATAGGTCTCTTCGCCTCCTCGCTTACCGAAAACCAGATTGTCGCCTTCATCGTGGCAGCACTGCTGTGTGCTTTCTGCTACCTGGGCTTCGAGAGCATCTACAACATGAACTTCCTAGGCGAAGTGGGGCTTTTCATCCGCAGTCTGGGCATACAGAGCCACTACGAAAGCATGAGCCGCGGCGTGATAGATTCGCGCGACGTGCTGTACTTCCTCTCCGTCGTCGCAATATTCTTACTATTCACTAAACTGATGCTGCAACGCAGAACATGGCAGAAATAATGAAAGAGAAGACCAACCATAGGACCAGCAAACAGAAGCGAACGGCACGCCGCAGTCATCTGCTGCAGCTTGTTGTCGTCCTTGTCATTATTATTCTCGTCAACCTGATAGGTCACTACTTCTTTGGCCGCCTGGATCTTACTGCCGAAAAACGTTATTCGTTGAGCAAGAGCACTAAGAATCTGCTGAAAAGTATCGACGAGCCGGTGCTGTTTCGCGTGTATCTGGAAGGCAACCTGGTGAGCGACTATCAGCGGCTGCAGAATGAGACGCGCGAGATGCTCAATCAATTTCGCGCCTATAATAAGTACGTCAACCACGAGTTCGTCAACCCCAACCAGTTTGAGAACGACGAGGACCGTAACCAGTTCTACTCCAAACTTGCCAAGAAAGGAATACAGCCATCCTTCGTGCAGGTGCAGACGGCAAACGGCTACGAGCAGCAGGTGCTTATCCCCGCCGCCGATGTCTCCTACAAAGGCCACGAGACTTCCATCCAGTTGCTGCAAAGCCAGGCCTACGTCAACGAAGCCACTTCCATCAACAACTCCATCCAGAACTTGGAATACGCGCTCTCCAGTGCCATTCGTGGACTGGTGCGCGTCAAGAAGCCTTCAGTGGGCTTCACCACAGGACACGGCGAGCTGGACGTAAGGTCGCTCTACGACATTATGATGGCACTATTCGACAACTATTCCGTTGTCAACGATGTCACTATCGGCGAGAACATCAACGCACTGACAGACCATTATCGCAGCGAGAATGGCGAGATGCGCTTCAACAACAAGTACGACGTGCTGGTAGTCGCCAAGCCCACGCAGCCCTTTACCGATCAGGAGCTATACCTCCTGGACCAGTACATCATGTATGGCGGCAAGGTGCTGTGGCTCATCGACCCCCTGAGCATCGACATGGACAGCCTGCAGTCACAGGACCAGGCCATAGCCACACGCTTGCCCCTGAACCTCGACGAGATGTTCTTCCACTATGGCGTGCGCATCAACAGCGACCTGATACAGGATGTGCGCTGCCGTCCCATCCCCATGGTCGTTGGCATGGTGGGCGACAAGCCCCAGATGGACTTCAGGCCCTGGTTCTACTTCCCCGAGATAGTACCACTGAGCCAGCATCCCATAGTGCGCAACCTGGACATCATCAAGTCCGATTTCGCCAGCAGCATAGACCTCATCGACAACACCATTACACAAAATATAGCCAAGACCATCCTTCTCACCACCAGCGAATACAGCCGCGTGAAAAACGCCCCAGTGATTGTGGACATCAACGAGGCCAAAGTGAACGTTGCGGAACTGGACCAACGTCTCTTCAACCGCAAGAACATCCCCGTGGCCGTGCTTCTGGAAGGCACTTTTCAAAGTATGTGGCACAACCGCCTGGCACCCTCCTTCACGCAGTTGCCCGAGATGGGATATCGCGACACCAGCGAGCCCACCAAGATGATAGTGATTAGCGACGGCGACATAATAAAGAACCGCATCAACTATAAGGAAAATCTCGCCTACCCCTTGGGTTACGATATGTACACCCAGACGATGTATGCCAACAAGCAGTTTCTGCTCAACGCCGTCGACTACCTCAGCGGCGACGAAGCCAGCATGCAGACACGCTCGCGCAATGTCACTATGCGTAAACTCAATGCCATCGACGCTAACAAGAATCGCACACGCTACCAGGTAATGGGTGTCGCACTGCCAGTGGCGCTGATATTGCTGGTGGTGCCAGTGGTGCTGATAGCGCGCCGCCGGCGTTTTACCCGCGCCAAGGCCAACACAAAAATAAAATAACTGCTGCTGGCGTAATTAAAAATTAGTACTCATTATTCGCCACTACATACCTCACACGCAAGACCCTCATACAACAATGAAAAAGAGTAGCATCATACTGATAATTACCGTGGCTGTTGTCGCCATCCTCGCCATTTGGGCCGTCAAGGCACGTGGTAGTAGCTCCACCTTCAAGCAGGACTTCCATATAGCCAACACCTCCACCATCACGAAGGTGTTCCTCGCCGACAAACAAAACCATTCCGTCACCCTTACGCGACAGGCCGACAGGGTGGTCAACCAGTACTCCAACGCTACCAACAAGGACGGCGAATGGCTGGTGGACAACCAGTGGGCCGCCAACCAGGCATTCGTGGATGGCATGCTGGACATACTGAACGATATGCGCATCCGCGAGCAGGTGAACAAAAGTGCTGCCAACAACGTGCTGAAAGCTATGGCCGCCAAGAGCATCAAGATAGAAGTCTATCAAAGGGTGTATCGCATCAACTGGTTCAAGGGTAGGTTGCGCCTGTTTCCCCATGAGAAGTTCACCCGCACCTATTATTTGGGCGACGAGACGCAGGATATGATGGGATCTTACATGTATCGCGAGGGCGACAAGATGCCCTACATCATCCACATCCCTCATTTCCGCGGCTTCATAGCGCCTGCGTCGTTCTCCACCGACCCTGTCCTGTGGCGTAGCCACAGGATAGTGGACCTGCCAGTGCAGCAGATAGAACGCGTGGAACTGGAGATACCCGCCGCTCCGCAGGAGAGTTTCGCCATCGTGCGACAGGGCGAAGGCTTTGTTATGCAGATGCTCCACCCCGCAGCCACTGTCAATGGCTTCGACACGGCACGTGTGGCACAACTGCTGTCGTCGTTCGTTAATCTCAACTTCGACGAATATGCTACAGTTGTGCCCAAGGTGGAACTGGATTCCACCTTCTCCAAGAGGCCCAGAACCATCCTCACCATCCGCGACACAAAGGGCAAAGAGACCCAGTTGAAGACTTTCACAAAGTATAAAAACCCCGACGATGTGAAGAAGATGCCGGATACTACGATGTATCAGGTCTTCGATCTGGACCGCCTCTATGCTGTGATGAACCAGAAGGACACCGTGCTGATACAATATTACATCTTCGACAACATCCTGCAGCCTGCCAGTTTCTTCAGGGGCGGTGACATCACCACCTTCGCTAAACACGAATAACCACGGCCCACTTTTAATTAAATAACTTTCACTAATGCGTCCTCTTTTTCTTTTGGTAAACGACGACGGCTACGATGCCAAGGGCCTACGAGAACTTGCCAAGGTGGCGTGTCGGCTTGGCGACGTGATCGTCATGGCGCCGGACGGCAACCGTTCTGGCAAGGCGCACTCCCTCACCAGCGGTATCCCCATGCGCGTGCGACCCGTGGAGGAGATGCCAGACTACAGCGTCTTCGCCTGCAGCGGCACGCCCGTGGACTGTGTGAAATTGGCAGTGGAACACTACTGTCCTCGTCCGCCCGACCTAGTGCTCAGCGGCATCAACCATGGCAGCAATGCCAGTATCAACGCAGTGTACAGCGGCACCATAGGCGCGGCACTGGAAGCCACGCAGAGCGGCTATCAGGCCATCGGCTTCTCTATACTGAACCACCACCACGACTGCGCTTTCAGCGTCTGCCTGCCCTACGTGGAAACTATCATACGGCAGGCACTGCGGCATGGCTTGCCGCAGCATGTGTGCCTCAACGTCAATTTCCCTGATGTCGAGGAACTGAAAGGCATGCGCGTGTGCCGAGCATCGTGGGCACGGTGGACGGACAGCTGCGAGAAACGCATAGACCCCTACGGAAAACCCTACTACTGGCTGACGGGACAGTTTGTGTGCGACGACAATGCCGAGGACACCGACCAGTGGGCGCTAGAACACGGCTACGCCAGCATCGTACCTTGTATGCCGGACTACACCAGCCACGAAGCCATACGGCCGCTCGCCCGCATCTTCCAGGACGACGGGGCGTACTACTCCAACGAAAAGCAATGACACGATGACAATAAAAGAGTTTTTCTCACAGGACAAGCCCGTCGTGGGTGTGGTGGGTGCCCTGCTCGGCGAGCTGGGCGGTGCGCTGCTGCTGTGGTTGGGTTTGCTGGTGGCAGGACAGTCGGCAACGGTGCATCTGCGCTGGTTTGCCGCCTGTATAGTGCCGCCCGTGCTGCTGTTGCGCCACTATGCCAAGAAACGCACAC
>CAMURW010000088.1 GCA_947097635.1 uncultured Bacteroidales bacterium | reverse complement strand
AGGTTGTCACGCACAGGAGTACGGCGAAGGTCCAGATAGCGGTACTTCATGCGAAGGTCGTCGCCGCCGTCGCTCACGTCTTCAATGGTGAAAGGAGGAGTGTGGGCCTCGTTCAGTATGTTGAGTTCCGCAACCTCGATTTCTATCTCGCCGGTAGCAATCTTGTCGTTTTTACTGCTACGCTCTATCACTTTGCCTTTGGCTTGTATAACATATTCACGTCCCAGTTTGCGGGCTTTCTCACAGAGAGCAGCGTTTGTCTCCATATTGAAAGCCAGCTGCGTAATGCCATATCTGTCTCGCAAATCGACAAAAGTCATTCCGCCAAGGTCGCGGCTGCGTTGCACCCAGCCTGCCATAATGACTGGCTGGCCTACGTTCTTGATGGTCAGCTCACCACAAGTATGCGTTCTGTACATTATTATTTGAATTTGATGATATTTGTAACAAAATCAAGTGTCCTACCCAAGAGGCTTATGTTAGCATTTATTGGCATTTCATATATTGTTGAATTAACGCAAAAACGAAGCCAATATTATAAAAAATATTTTAATTGGCCCAACTTTAATCCCTGTAATGTGTATCTTGTTGTAGCACAGTATTTTTATTTATGTAACTATTCGTTATTAGGAGAAATCGATACGTTGGTGTCAGGGCAGCACAGGTTCGTCCTTGGCTCGTGGTAGCTCTTGGGTAGTTCTTGGCTTACCAAGAGCTACCCAAGAGCTACCACGAGCCAAGGATGATGCACGTTGCCGCCACGGACGAGAGCCGGTGCAGAAAATCTGTGCCGGCTTTGGAGAGCCATGTTGTAGGTAATGTTTGTTGGATAATTCATCGTATCAATGTTTTTTTTCATTTACAATGATACGAATAAATGCTCAAATATTTCATTACTGTTCCTGGCTTTCTATCTGACGGATGGCACGGGCATGGATGGTGTCGTATAGTTCGGGGTGGTGGACATAGTAGTCCAGGCTGGCATCGAAGAGGCTGTCGGTAACGTGGTACTTGGCCAGCAGGCTGTCGTAGGAGGTCTGCAACTGCGGCGACACTATCTTGTAATTGTAGTGGGCCTCGATGGCATAGAAACCTTCTAAGAGGTAGGCCTCGGTGAGGAATTGCACCATGGTGTCCGGCTGTATGATGTCTTTGGGAATATGTTGGCGATGGCACGACGGCAGCATTATGATCGTGGCCGTCATTGCAAGGCAGAACGCAACGCTGGGTAGAGGAGAATGCTGTTTCATGCTTTGTGAGTGTGTTATCAAAAATACGTTTGGGGCAACGAGGTCGTCCGTATGCGCATCGTGCAAGGTGATGCCCTCATGGATGCCTGATGCAATCTTTGCGATTATATGTTATTTGATTGTCGCCGCAAAGCAGTCGCAAGGACGCACCATGTAGAGCAAGCGGTAAAAAGGCATGTTGAAGAATGGCATGCGGATGCCTTTTTGCCTGCTTGTCTTACAATGTATTACAGCGAGGCACGTAGGATGGCGGCGATGTCCTGCTGGGTGAGGGGGACGTAGACGTAGTCCTGGTCCAGGCCTTCGTGGTCTGCAATATGTTTGGCCATGTCGTCGATGCGGCTGCTGTCTATCCCTACTTCGCGCAGCGTCATGGGCATGCCCAGCCCTTTGAAGAAGTCGTAGGTGCGACGAATGGTCTCTTCCGCAATCTCGGTCTCTGGCAAGGCGGGGGAGATGCCGTAGACGTTTACACCGAATTTAACGAAGCGTTCGCGCGTGCGGTCGCAGAGAATGTGGCGCATCCAACGCGGCGTGATGATGGCCAGCCCTTCACCGTGGGTGATGTCGTAGTAGGCACTGAGTGCGTGCTCTATACCGTGCATGGGCCATCCACTATAACCGGCCCCCAAGTGCAGGATGCCGTTGCAGCCAAATGTGCAGGCATACATGATTTCGGCGCGGGCCTCGTAGTTGTCGGGGTGGGCGATGGCGATGGGCGCATATTTCATCAGCACCTTGACAAGCGTTTCGCAAAAGCCATCGGCGACATCGTTGTGGGGGGCGGTGAAATACTGTTCCATCACGTGGTTGATGGCATCGGCGACACCTGCCGCGGTGTGCTTGGCGGGAACGGTAAAAGTGTATGTGGGATCCATGAATGATGCCACGGGATAAAGGTGGCTGTCTATGTAGCCCCGTTTGTCATTGATTTCGGTATAGGAAATGACACCGCCGGCGTCGTATTCGCTTCCTGTCGCCGCCAGGGTGATAATGTCCACGATAGGCAATGCTGCCAGGGTGGGGGCTTTGTGCGTCACCAAATCCCACGTCTCACCGTCGTAGCAGGCACCGCCGGCAATGGCCTTGGAGCAGTCCAGCACGCTGCCACCGCCCACCGACAGGATGACAGCCACGTGGTGCTCTTTGCACAGGCGTACGCCTTGCAGCACGCTGGTGGTGTACTTCGGATTGGGCTCTATGCCGCCAAGTTCTATGATGTCGAAGTCCTTCAGTAATTGTTTCACTAGGTCGTAAAGACCCATGCGCTTGATGCTGCCGCCACCATAGGTGAGCAGGACACGATGGCCCATGGGCTGCATCACCGAAACAAGTTTCTCTTTTACCACGTCCTTGCCAAAGATAAGACGTGTAGGTGTGCAATAATCGAAATTTACCATGATTGTATGTGCTTAATTTGGAGATGTTACTATGATGATTGGAAAGAGGCCGGATGGCTAAGCGTGAGCAATAGAACATCGCTGAGTGGCGATATGGCGGGGGCTATTGCCGAGGCACGGTGTCCCACCAGCCACAGGATGTCGCCTTGAGCATCCGCAAGTAGCCAGCAGTGTTCGCGCTGGTAGCGCGAGAACTTGTGGTCGTTGAAATAATCGCTCACCAGTTTGCTGCCTTTCATCCCAAAAGGACGGAAACGGTCGCCAGAGTGCCAGCGGCGCAGCTGTAGTGGCTGGCGAAGAGAGGCGAGGTCGAAGCAGGCTTGATGGCGCGAAAGATGGAGACACGGGGGTGCGGATGGGGATTCCTGGGTAGGGGGGGGCGACGAGAGCGACGACAACGCGGTAAGCGATAGGCATAGCGTGTCGCCTTCGGGTAATGGGATGTTGTGGCAGGGTAGGGTGGTGGACATTTCGGGAACAGCGAGCACAGCGGCGGCATTGGGAATGGCGGAGAGTGGTTCTACCATCATTCGATCGCGCTCTATGGTGAGGCGATGTGTGGAACTGGCAAAGTGACGTCCGGAGCCATGATTCAGAGCCGCCATTACATTGTCCACTATTCCCATGGTGAAATTATATGGCAACAGTAACTCGTACAACAATGTTCGCAGAGGTCGCATCGCTTGTACCAGCGGCAAAGAGAACATAACTACTTCGGCGGCATTGCTGTGGGGTATCTGGCTGGCAGCATCGTCGATGACGACTTGTCGGCGTACCTCCTCCACGCGCTGAAGATATAGTTCCTCGGCTTCCCCCAGGCGTAGCATATTGTCCGCCATTGTGCTATGGAAGTTTGGCGACATCTTCTCCAGAAGCGGCATCAATTCCAGGCGTATCTTGTTGCGACGATATTCCTTTTGGCTGTTGGTATAGTCTTCCACATACTCCAACAGATGCTGTTGAACGTAGGTGTCGATTTCCTGCCGAGTGAAGCACAACAGGGGACGTGCTATGACCATGGCATAGTCTTCGTCATGGGACTTCATGGTGATGCTACGACTGCGCAATGGTTTGATGCCGTGTAGTCCCGATATGCCAGTGCCGCGCAGCAGGTTGAGAAAAAATGTTTCGATAGAGTCGTCCAGATGGTGTGCCACTGCTACACAGGAATAGTGCTCGCGGTGCAGTAGCTGGGCAAAGAAGCCATAACGTTCGTTGCGTGCCTGTTCTTCTATGCTCACACCATGGGACAGTGCATTCTCCCGAGTGCGGAACTGTGCCACGAAAATCCTGCAGCCATACTGCGATGCCAGCTGTCTTACAAACGCCTCGTCACGGTTGCAGTCGCCAGGACGCAGATGGAAGTTGCAGTGGGCAATGTCGAAAGTATAGCCGGCTTGATGCATCAGGTGGCACAGAGTGACACTGTCGCGTCCTCCACTCACGGCAAGCAGCACCTTTCCCCTATCGGGGAAAAGGTGCTGCTGCTGAATGTAAGACATGAATCTGCCAAGCATATTATTACCTCACATGTACCATTTTCCGCATGAGTCGGCATCCTTCTACCTCGATGCCGTAGTAGAATGTGCCAGCACCTAAGCGGTTGTCGTTGAACAGGATGGCATTGGCACCTTGTGGGTAATATTTGGTGTCGCGGTGTACCACGCGTCCCATGCCGTCGACGACGAAGAAAGTTACATTACTGCTGGCAGGCAAGTAGAACTCTATGTTCGTCTGTTCGTTGTAGGGGTTCGGGTAGTTCTGTTCCAGACGTATCACATTCATGGTGTCCACCAGCGGGGCACTGGTAGTGTCGAAGTAGTTCAGTACCTCTACCACGCTGGTTTCGTTGTTTTCGGCGTTGCCGTCGTCAGGAGGACTGATGAGCCTGCAGGAACCTACGTAGGTACGTGTGGGGCTCTTGGGCACTGTGCCACTGAACGGCAGGGTGTATTCCACGCCTGGATTCAGGTCGTGTGTGAAACGTTGCCTCAGGCGCGTCCCGTTGAGTACCACCTCGGCATTGAGGGCACGATAGAACATACTATTGCCAATGTTGCGTACCTTGATACGTACCTTGCAGGAGTCGCTCTCGTTCTCTTGCACCTGCACTTTGGTGGGCATAAGGTCGATGGTTTGCCCCACCACCCTGTTGGTGGTGTCGTTGGTGGAGTCGTTGTCGTTGGCAATACGCACGTAGGCCTGGATGATGGGATAGCCGCCGGCGCGGTCGTTGAGGATAGTGTCGAAGACAAAGTTCAGGGTTTGCAACGAGGGCAACGGATTGGCGCCGCGGTAGTGTTCCACATGCAGCGTGGCGGGATTGTTGTCTATCCAGAATCCTACTTCAAAATTGTTGGCACCTAAAGCACCTCGGTTGTCCACAACTAACTGTACCAAACGCGTCTGGTGGTCGCTGCTGTCCAACACGATTTCCTTGGCGGCGAGGTCAATGATGGCGGCGAGGCCACGGAAGGACTTGCTGATGGTATCGTTGTAGATGTAGTTGTCATTGGCCATGTTGGTGTAGGCGGTGATATACATCGTCCCCATGCTAGCACGGCATTTCTGGTGGAAGGTGTAGTTGAAGTATTCAAATGTACGCAACGGGCGTCCCAGCATAGCTTCGAAGTCTATGCTCTCGGTGACGGTGATAGCGTTGTTGAAGACATATGTCACCTCGGCACTGGATACCGGCGATTGTCCATAGTTGCGGACACGTGTGGTGACTACGATGCTGTCGCCTGCCACAATACGGTCTGTGGGACTGAGGAAACTGTACATGCCCATATCGTTTTCCAGAGGTGTCAGATAGAACTGCTCGCAGGTGGAGTCGTTGTCCCAGATGATGTCGCTGTTCACCGTGGTGTACGCACAGATGGAGAAAGTGTCAGGAAAGTCACTCCTTACGATGAATGGGTCGGGGAAAGTAAAAAGTTGTACGCCGCCGTTGGCGGGAATGCCTTCTTCGCTGTGCAACGTGCCGACCTTAGGCAGGTGCAGGCCATATACGTCATAGGCCACCGTGACATTGTGGATGACATCGTATCCATAGTTGGTGATGAGGACCTTGGGATATACTGTTTCGCCGAAACGTGGCTCTGTGGGATAGGTGATGGCGGAGACGCCAACGTCTATGGCGCGCTGTGCACGAACGAGGTTGAAGTCATCGACGGAGACACCGTCGGTTGCCGCCGCACCCGGACGTGCCGTGAAGACGATGCGGAACTGCAATCGTTGTTGCATTTCGCTGGCAAAGTGCTGGGTGGAGATCCATACACGCTCGTAGGCACTACTAGAGGATCCAATGAAACCTTCGCCGCCGTTGTACCAGCAGGGGTCGTGACCAGTGCTGAGGTCTATCCATTTGTTCTGATAGTTCCAGTATTGCAGTTTCATAAACATCAATGTGTCTGTCATGGCACGTTGGATGTAGAACGATAGCGTGTCGGGACGCATTTGGGCAATGTCAAAGATGGGAGTATAGATGATACTGACATTACCTTTCTGTCCGTATGCTATCGTGTTCGTAAGGTCGGTGACAAGTGCGCAGGTATCGCTGTCGGCGACATTGCGTGCCACCATAATCACGCTCTTGTTGGGGATGCCGCGCTGCCACACGTTCTCGCTGTACTTTGTATAGTATTGGGGAGCGTACCATTCGTTGGCAGTGAGGGGTTCGAAGTCGTCGACGAACGGCAGTTCCCTCACCTTGAAGCGATGCCAGTTGTAGCGAAGGGTGTCATCGCTGGAAATGGTGTCACCAGGAGTGGAGACCCATGCCAGCAGGGTGGTGGTACCTGTGGGCAGATGACGTGCTGGCAGAGACACAATAATACTCTGGCCGGGGTCTACAGTGCCGGGGATAGCAACTTCGCCACTGTTGGAGGGATTGATGGC
>CAMURW010000087.1 GCA_947097635.1 uncultured Bacteroidales bacterium | reverse complement strand
CTTGTTCCTATCTTGCAGTAATGCCGTTGGCTGTAGTGCCGCAGCAGGGGATACCCAACAAGAAAATAGTAGTCATTCCACACGGCATACCGTTACCCGACAGAGCCACACTACCACAAGACCACGAAGTCACTTCTTTCTATTATGCTGGCAGAATCAGCTACGTAAAAGGAATTCATATCCTCTTAGAGGCTTTCCGCAGAGCGGCAATGCATTTGCGAACAGAATATAAATCTACAAAGACACCAACACTACACCTGATCGGAGGTGCAGGAACGAAAAGCGAGAGACGTTACTTCATGCGTTTGAAACACAAGTATCACAAAGACAGCAACATCCTATGGCATAGCAAGGTTCCTGCTGATCAGGTTTTTAGTGTCACAGAGAAATATGGAGCAATGCTGCATCCTGCTATCTTCCTGGAGTCTTTCGGGCTGAACATTGCCGAAGCGCTCTCTCAAGGCCACTGGGTGATTGCCACTCGTTGCGGAGGTGCTGAAATGCAGTTACAGGATGGAATCAATGGCACCTTGGTGCCACCAAATGACGTCTCGGCCCTTCAACGAGCCATAGAAGACTACATCCTTCGGCCGCAAAAACCCTCTCACACGCACATCATTTCCATAAGCGCCCACGCCCGCACGCTCCTCAACCTCTACAACACTATCAAATAGTTCGCCACCTACCGCCACACGTTTCTTCTTTGGGGAGGAACAAAACGTCTATTACACACCATGTCCCAATTAGCAGTTAAATTCGTGAATGTCAGCAAGATGTACCAACTGAACACCATCGGCACTGGCACTATTGGCTACGATTTTAATCGTTGGATCGTCACGCAGGTGTTGCGTAAGCCAGATCCCTATCTGCGTGTCGGCGAAACAAACGACCGCTCCGTCAAAGGTCACTCCGATTTCGTATATGCCCTACGCGACATCTCCTTAGATCTGAAATGTGGTGAGGTGCTTGGCATCATCGGCAAAAATGGCGCCGGTAAAAGCACACTGCTAAAGCTCCTCTCCAATGTCACCACTCCCACGCTGGGCAGGATTTGCGTCAATGGCCGTATTGCCTCGCTTCTGGAAGTAGGCACGGGATTTCATGGCGAACTCACCGGCAAGGAGAATATCTATATGAACGGCGCCGTGCTGGGAATGAAGAAATGGGAGATAGACAAGCAGATGGACGCCATTGTGGAGTTCAGCGGCTGTGAACGTTATCTGGACACACCCGTGAAACGTTACAGCAGTGGCATGCTGGTACGCCTGGGCTTTGCTGTGGCAGCACATCTGGAACCTGAAATACTGGTGGTGGACGAAGTACTCAGCGTCGGCGACGCGGAATTCCAGAAACGGGCCGTAGGCAAGATACGCGACGTGGCACAACACAGCGGCCGCACCGTACTTTTCGTCAGCCACAACATGGCTTCCGTTCGCTCGCTCTGCTCCAAAGGTATGCTGCTGGAAAAAGGTCGGTTGAGGTTGATTGGCGAAACGGACCAGGTCATCGAAGAGTACCTCAAGACAACGCAGGATATCAAGACCACCTGCGACTATAATGACGACGATGCACCAGGCGACAAGAATATCAAGCTGCGCCACGCCGCGCTGATAGATGAGAATGGAAATGTACTGTCGAGCACCTACATAGACAGAAAAGTCGGATTCCTTATGGAATACGAGGTGTTACACGAATGCGAAGCCTTCAACCCCGCAGTGTATGTCTCTAACGACTATGGCGTGGAACTCTTCGCCTCCCACAATACCCATAAGATGAGCCGCGCCAACGTGACGCCAGGTCTTTATCGCACCATCCTATGGATTCCCGCCAACATCATGAACACCGGCGAGGCCGTCTTCGGATTCACCTGCTTTCACTACACGCCGGACTATCCTCTGTGGAAGAAAATAGACGTTGTGAAGATAGAGTACCTTGACTCACTGGATTCTGTCACGCGCAACGAGGACTTTCGTGGTGCCACGCTTCCCGGTGTCATGCGTCCTGTAGTGCAGTGGGATGATATTACAAAAATGTAACTATGTCAGACACTATTACACAAACCGAGACCCAGAATTGGACGAAAGTCATAGAGCCTATAGGCAAGTATATACACTTTAGCTTCAAAGAGTTCTGGCATTATCGCGACCTACTTGCTATTTTCATCCGCCGCAACATTGTCTCCGTATACAAGCAGACCTTGTTGGGTTGGTTGTGGTTTATCATCAACCCACTAATATCCACGGCGTTGTATATGTTCGTCTTCGGCGGATTGGCAAATCTCTCTACCGACGGGCTGCCGCAGACTATATTCTATATGTCTGGCGTTTTAATGTGGAGTTACTTCAACGCCTGCTTCAGTGTCACCAGCAACTTTCTGGCCGGCAATGCAAACTTGTTCAGCAAAGCCTACTTTCCCCGACTCATTCTACCTGTTAGCGGGGTGGTATCTTCGCTGGTCACTTTTGCCGTACAAGGCGCGTTGCTTATCGCGATATACCTGTATTTTTACTGGGGCGGCGTAGACATCCATCCCACAGTAGAACTGTGGGCGCTGCCGCTCTACGTCACCTTGCTGGCTGGCACTGCTTTCTCCTGGGGACTCATCTGTAGTGCTCTGACCGTCAAATACCGCGACCTTGATTCTTTCATACGTGTGGGAATGAACTTAATGATGTATGTCACTCCTGTGGTGTATCCTATCAGCATCACGCGCACACGCCGTTTCGGATGGGTGCTGGAAGCAAACCCTCTCTCCGGCATCTTCGAAAGTTTCCGCTATTCCATCACTGGACGAGGAACTATGGACTGGCAGGGTATTTTTTACTGCGCCGTCTGCCTGTTCATTACCCTCATCATAGGACTCATCATGTTCACCAGGGCCGAGAGGAATTTCATAGACACCGTGTAATAAATTGAAAACAATGAGATTTGACTAAATCTTTATGACTGCGTTTCCGTTGTTAAAATATTGTTTCAATTGTATGCCAATAATATGCCGAAATACACCCATAAAACAATAGTCCAGCACAAGCCCCGCCTAGTATTTGTTGACATGATGATCGGCATTGCTATGACACTTGTAGTGCTGGGACATCTAAGTTTCAGCTTCTCGCCACAGTGGTACAACGAAGTCTTCCACGGGTGGATATACTCTTTCCACATGGAACTCTTTGTCTTCCTCTCCGCATTGCTGATACGCTACAGTTACAGAGGTGTGAACGCAGCGGGACAGTACTTCCAATACGAGTGGCGCAAGTTCAGCAAGTTCTTCTTCCCCTTCATCCTAATAGGTGCCGTGGCCGGCATAAGTTCTGCCTATTTCAATGGCATTATAGAGGCACAAGGAGGATGGCTCCCCACGTTGTGGCAGGAACTGAAGTTGCTGGTCACCTACCCCATGCAAAGTCACGCCAGTTTTCTGTGGTATGTCTATGTGCTGATGGGATTCTACCTCATCTCGCCTCTTTACTTCAAGCTACCACGCTGGCTGAAGATGATGTTATGCCTCCTCTCCGTCGGGCTAACACTTCCTGATGTGACATACAAGTTTGGCGCTGCCTTGTTTTGCAAATACTTCTTTTTCTATGCATTAGGAGTTCTTTGCGCCGAAGGCATAGAAGAGCTGAAAAGCCTACAATGGTGGCATTGGATGCTGGCATCATTGCCCTTCGCGGGGTGGACGGCATATTTCATTGTTACGCACGACCGCAGCCTCTTTCCCGTATTTACGGGACTACTTTCGCTGCCTGCCGCCGCTTTTGCAGGCGGTGGCATGCGTAAGGCAAGGTGGATCTGCTGGTGCATGACGAAAATCTCCAAAGGCTGTTACTGGATATACCTCCTTCAGATGTTCGTAGCCTGGGGCTGCGCGATAGCATTCAGAAGCACATCGCTGATAAACCATGTGCCTTTCTGGGCGTTTATGACGGTCACTACGTTCCTGTGCCTTTGCATTCCTCTCCTCGTTCAAGCTCTCGGCGACAAACTGCAAAAGCAAACGAGATAAAGCCCTTTCCCTGTGCTTGTCACCATCGCCGTAATCACATACAACTCTGCACGTTACGTATTAGAGACGTTGGATAGTGCCTTTCGCCAGACTTATCAGCCTATAGAGCTGATAATCTCTGACGATTGCTCGTCGGACGACACGAAAGAGTTGTGCCTATCCTGGCTCGCAGCGCATAAGTCACGCTTCGTCAGCACTTTATTCATCAGCACGCCTACAAATATCGGCATCTGCGGCAACTACAACCACGCGTTAAAGCACTCGCACGGCAACTTCGTTAAATATATTGCCAGCGACGACATTCTGAAAGACAACTGCATAGCCCGTCTCGTGACACTCGTCCAGCCCAACGTACATATTTATTTCAGTGCTGACGATTACTTCAACGAAGACTTCAACAAACAACAGGTAACGAAAAGCAAATCAACTGATTCTATTTATCCAGAAAACGCTGAAGGCCATTACAACTTTCCTCTGCCAAACGTCTGTGCAAGGAAACAGCTACGCCTGATGCTCTCCCATCACTATGGGCTTGCAGGCCCCACCATTTTCGTCCGCCGCAAGATACTGATTGCCGTTGGCGGCTTCGACTTGCGCTACCCCATGTGCGAGGACTGGACAATAGTATTAAAGTATCTCGTCCACAACCTCCGCATCATCTCCACCAAGGAGCGCCTGGTGCGCTGGAGGATACATTCCACCAGCGTATCGCACAGCAAACCGGCGTTTGTCAGCGACATAGAACGTGCCAAGAGGGACTACGACCATCGCTACTGCCTGAGGCTCTTCATGCCTTTCCATCTCTACCACAACGAAATGGAACGCTACCTTGCCGCTCACAAAGGCAAAAAAGGTCTCCCCCGATACATGGGTTATCTGCTACGCCTCTTCGACCTTGTGAACGCCTGGCGCAAAATCTTCCCTCCCCGAGACGTGGATGCCGACTAGTTCCCAGGGAAAATATTGGGACGGCTGGAAAGAACTCGCACAATCTTCTTGTTATTCACATATAAGTAAACCAATCACTGCCACAACCGGTCATAAATTAATCACATAGCCAAATGCTCGTTTCCATCATCGTTATTACCTACAACTCATCCAAGTACGTCCTCGATACGTTGGAGAGCTGCAATAGCCAATCGATCCTGCACCCTCCTTCTGGCAACCTGAAGGCTGAGTTGATAATATCCGATGACTGCTCCACCGACAACACGGTGGCCATCTGCAGCAAATGGGTATCGGAGCATAAAGGCTGTTTTGTCCGCACCGTTGTCACTAAGACACCCACCAACCAAGGCATCTGCGGCAACTACAACCATGCACGTGCATTGGCACACGGCGAATGGATAAAATACATTGCCGGGGATGATATGTTGAAACCCAACTGCATAGAACGATTTGCGGCTAACATCCAACCAGGAACGGAGTTGTATTTCAGCGATGCAGAACGCATAAACGCCGAAGGACGTTGCTCCGAATGTTGGCACTGCCCTCTTGTGAACACTTCTTCCGGTGAGACAACAAAAAGCGAGGCAGGGAAACAGTTACGTCAGATGCTGCGCTATCACCCCATGATACCTGGTCCCGCCATCTTTGTCAATAGCAAGGCATTAGAAGATGTCGATGGCTTCGATGAACGATTCCCAATGAGTGAGGACTACCCTATCGTGATGCGTTTCCTTACTCACGGCAAGCCCGTGCATATCATTTCCGAGCCTCTCGTCCAATGGCGCGCCCATTCCGACAGCGTTTCCGTAAACTACACCACCAGCGGATTCTCCCTGTCCGTCAAAGAATCCATCCTCTACTACACCAAGAAATACTGCTGGCGTCATTTCCTCTTCGGCATACACTACCACGAGTGGCTCACCATCTGGATCCGCGAGCACCAAGGCATCCCTTTCCTTCGCTTTTTCGGCTACTTCCTCCGCGGCTTCGATTTTGTCAACCTCAAACGCAAAATCTTCCCGGCACCCAAATGGGTGGAGATAAATCCAATAACAATACAACCATTGCTCTTATCCTAAATATGCTATTCTCTATTATCACTCCTGTCTACAACTCCGACAAATATTTGGAAGAATGCATCAATAGCGTCTTGAATCAGACCGTAGGCTGTTGGGAACTATTGTTGGTGGATGACGGTTCTACGGACCGCAGCGGTACAATATGCGACGATTTTGCCAAAAAAGATAGTCGCATTCGCGTTTTCCATCAAGACAACCGAGGAGAAGGAGCAGCCAGAAACACAGCACTGAAACATGCAAAGGGCGACTATGTCCTCATGCTAGACAGTGACGATTGGTATGAAAACAATTGTGTTATGGAATGTAGAAAACAACTTGGCGAACATGAGCAAATCGATGTCCTTCAATTCAATTACAAATATGTAAATCTGCAAAATAATCACACTGAATATATTTTTCGAGGAAGAGAAGATATGCTCTGTCAATCGAAACAAGAGTATCAGCAGCTACACCTTCCCATTCTCTGTGCTGCCGGATGGTGCTTTCGGAAAGGGATAATTGACAAATACGACATCCAATTCGACGCCACCATGAGATTTCACACGGACAGGGTCTTCAGTTATACATTCCTGCAATAT